>JBGPJC010000034.1:0-32316 GCA_041485165.1 Terriglobia bacterium
AATTAACCCCCGTGCGGAAATCATCCTCAAACGCTCTCGCGTCCAGATGCCCTACAAACGATTTTTGGGGGGTGGGGATACATTTCCGGTCACCGAAAAACACACAAGAAATCAGCCAAATAGGTTTTTTCACAGCTTCGCAGAGAGCGCAGAGGGACGCAGAGGATTTTTTCAGCAACCTGCTAAGCTTCTCTCTTTCTGATTTCTGCTCCCAGCGTCCCGCGATGCAAGCGCACGTTGATTTCTTCGCCCACCTCGACTTTGCCCGCTTCGCGCAGAACATTTCCCGCCGCGTCGTAAACAATGGCGTACCCGCGCTCCAGCACGCGCAGCGGGCTGCGCTCTTCAAGCTGCAGCCGCAGGCGTTTAACCCGCTCGCTGCGGGCGGTCAGCAACCGTTCGATGCGCGCGCCCAACTCGCCAGTGCGCTGGCTGAGCCGGGCCAAGAGAGTGGCGATGCGCGCTCGCAGATCAAAGGACGCCACTCGCGCCTGTGCCACCGCCAGCCGGCGCCGCGAGAGTTCCAAGCGCCGCGTCAGCAACTCGGCCAGCCGCGCGGCCAGTTCGTCCGCCCGCTGGCGCCGCTGCCGCACCAGGCTCTCCAAGCGGCGAAAACCGCGGTGTCCGGCCAGCTCCTGCGCGCGGTGACGCCGCTCGAGCAGCAGGTAACGGATGAGCTGGACCAGGTGCTGGGCGTGACCGGCGATGTGCCGTTCGAACTCTTCGCGGCTGCGGACTACGATTTCCGCGGCGTTGGAGGGAGTGGAAGCGCGGACATCAGCGACAAAGTCAGCGATGGTGAAGTCGGTCTCGTGGCCGACGCCGGTGATGATGGGGATGCGCGAGGCGGCGATAGCGCGGGCGACTCTCTCTTCATTGAAAGCCCAGAGGTCTTCGATTGACCCGCCACCGCGCGCCAGCAGCAGCACGTCGGCCGCTTTGGCGCGGTTCATGTGCTCGATGGCCGCGGCGATCTCCTCTGCGGCCCCTTCACCCTGCACGCGCACGGGAAAGATCAGAACATGCAGATTGGGGAACCGCCGCCGCAGGATGCGCAGGATGTCGTGGACAGCCGCGCCGGTATGCGAGGTCACCAGACCGATGCGCCGCGGCAGCAGCGGGAGCGGCTTCTTGCGCGCGGGATCGAAAAGGCCTTCGGCTTCGAGGCGCTGTTTGAGCTGATCGAAGGCCAGTTGCAGGGCGCCAAAACCCACCGGCTCGATGTGCTCCACGTATATCTGATATTCCCCGCGCACCTCGTAAACGCTCATCCGGCCGCGAACAGTGATCTGCAGGCCGTCCTCGGGGCGGAACTTCAACAGGCGGGCTTTGTCGCGAAAACATACGCAGCGCACCTGCGCCCGCGCGTCCTTCAGAGTGAAATAGAGGTGGCCGGAGGATTGCGGGCGGAAGTTGGAGACCTCGCCCTGGACCAGCAGAACGTCGAATTCGTGCTCGAGCAGAGTGCTGATCTTGTTGGTCAGCTCGCTGACCGTCCAGATCTTGCGCTCGGGAGCGAGGTTGAATGAGATTTGCGACATGATCGCTCGCCCCTACCGGCGGAACTGAGATAAAAGCCAGAAAATGGCACTGATGGCTGCGCTGGCCAGAAGACAGGTGACGATGGGGAAATAAATTGTCGAATGCTTGCCTTCGATGAGGATGTCGCCGGGAAGGCGGCCGAGGCGGAATGGCAGCTTCGGGCCAACGATCAGCAACGCCCCGGCGATGGCCAGCACGATGCCGAGAGCCAGGAGCAGTTTCCCGATCTCGCGGAAGGCGTCCATGGGCAGCATTCTACGCTATCGGAGAAATCTACGACACGGGTCGCAGGTGGAGGTAGGAAGAGATTTAAAGACTAACGCAGAGGACACAGAGAGCGCAGAGAACACCGAGAACACAGAAAATCTTGCTTCGACCCCTCTGTGCTCTCTGCGCTCTCTGTGTCCTCTGCGTTAGTACTTTATTTTCCGGTCCCTAGTTAGGATTCTTCTCTATACCGACGAAGGGTAGGGTTAAACCAGATCCGCTCCAGAGAAGAAGTACCCGATCTCGAACGCGGCAGTCTCCGGCGCGTCGGAGCCGTGCGTGCAATTGTTCTGGATGCTGGTTCCGAGGTCGCGGCGGATGGAGCCGGGAGCGGCCTTGGCGGGGTCGGTGGCGCCCATGGTCTCGCGCCAGCGCGTGATGGCGCCCTCCGCTTCGAGTGCCATGACGATGACTTTCCCGGAACTCATGAATTCGGTCAGGTCCTTGAAGAACGGACGCTCGCGGTGGACCGCATAGAAGCCCTGGGCTTCGGTAAGCGCGATCCGCCGCGACTTAATGGCGACAATCTTGAATCCAGCCTTGTGGATGCGGGAAAGGATTTCGCCGGCCAGACCACGCGCGAAGGCGTCCGGCTTGATGATTGCGAGTGTTCGTTCCACTGCCATTCGTTATGCCCCCTGCCTTTATTTCTTCAAGGCCGCTGCCAAAGTCGCGCCAATGTCCGCCGGACTCTCAACACAGCGGATGCCTGCGGCGGTCATGGCGGCGTACTTGTCTTTCGCGGTTCCCTGTCCCCCGCTGATGATGGCGCCGGCATGGCCCATGCGGCGGCCCGGCGGCGCGGTCTGGCCGGCGATGAAGCCGACGACGGGCTTGCGCACGTGGTCGCGGATGTATTCCGCGGCGATTTCCTCAGCGTTCCCGCCGATCTCGCCGATCATGATGATGGCGTGAGTTTCCGAGTCTTCATGGAAGAGGCGGATGGCGTCAAGGAACGACGTGCCGATGATGGGATCGCCGCCGATGCCGATGCAGGTGGATTGGCCGATCCCCAGTTGCGTCAACTGGTGTACGGCCTCGTAGGTGAGCGTGCCGCTGCGGCTGACCACGCCGACATGCCCCGGCTTGTGGATGCTGGCGGGCATAATCCCGATTTTGCACTTGCCAGGAGAGATGATTCCCGGACAGTTGGGGCCGATCAGGCGCGTTGCGCCGCCTTTCAGCACGGCGGCTACGCGCACCATGTCTAGCGCCGGGATGCCCTCGGTGATGCAGATCACCAGCGGCAAGCCGGCGTCGGCGGCTTCGAGAATGGCGTCTGCGGCGAAGGGCGGCGGAACGAAAATTACGGAAGCATTCGCGCCGGTGGCCTTGGCGGCTTCGGCTACCGTGTTAAATACAGGCACGTCCAAATGTTTTGTTCCGCCCTTCCCTGGCGTCACCCCGGCCACGACCCTTGTGCCGTATTCGAGCATCTGCTGGGCATGAAACCCGCCTTCACGACCGGTCAACCCTTGAACGATGACGCGCGTTTGTTCGTTGACCAGGATGCTCATCGCGCACCGCCGGCGAGCTTTACTACTTTTTCTGCTCCGTCTTTCATTCCACTCGCAACCGTGAAACCCAGACCGGATTCTTTCAAAATTTGCTGGCCCTTATCGACGTTGGTACCTTCCATGCGCACGACGATTGGAATCTTGAGGTTTAGTTCGCGTGCGGCGTTGACTACGCCGGTGGCCAGAACGTCGCAGCGCAGGATGCCGCCAAAGATGTTGATAAAAACGGCGCGGACGCTGGGGTCACTGATCAGGATTTTAAACGCGTTCTTGACCTGCTCGGCGTTTGCGCCGCCGCCCACATCGAGGAAGTTTGCCGGGGCGCTCCCGGCGAGCTTGATGATATCCATGGTGGCCATGGCCAGGCCCGCGCCATTGACCATGCAACCCACGCTGCCCTCGAGCTTGATGTAGTTCAGGCCGAACTTCGAAGCCTCGATCTCCAGCGGGTCTTCTTCCTCGAGGTCGCGCAGCGCGATGACTTCTTTCTGGCGGTACAGCGCGTTGTCGTCAATGGTCATCTTGGCGTCGAGCGCCACCAGCCGTCCATCGCCGGTCAATACGCAGGGGTTGATCTCGATCAACGACGCGTCACTCTCCATAAACGCGTGGTGCAGCGCCTTAAGGAACAGCAGCGCCGCCGGGAGCACCGCTGCATCGAGGCCCAAACCAAACGCAATCTTGCGCGCCTGGAAGGGTTCAAGCCCCGCGGCGGGATGGATGTGCTCGCGAAGGATGGCTTCCGGATTGGTGTGGGCCACCTCTTCGATTTCCATGCCGCCCGCGGCGCTGGCCATGAACACCGGGGCGGCCGTAGCGCGGTCGAGCAAGACGCTCAGGTATAGCTCGCGGCGGATGTCCAGGCCCTCTTCGATGAGCAGCCGGCGGACAATGCGCCCTTCGGGGCCGGTCTGCAGCGTGACCAGCTTCATGCCGAGGATTTGTCCGGCAAGCTCGGCGGCCTGGTCCACCGAGCGCGCCAGCTTGACGCCTCCGGCTTTCCCGCGCCCGCCGGCATGGATTTGCGCTTTGACCACAACCACGGGCGTGGCCAGTTTCGCGGCGATGGCCCGCGCTTCGTCCTTGCTGAAGGCCACCTCGCCGCGCGGCGTGGGGACGCCGAACTTGGCGAGGATGGCTTTAGCCTGATACTCGTGAATCTTCATTGGAGGTCCATCGGTGCTAGAATCGCTGCGAATCCAAAACGAGAAGTCTACAAGCAATACTGCGGCCGCGGCAAGGGCCGCCCCGATAAGAGCGATGTCCGCGATTCTTCCCGCACTCCATAAAATCGTCGCCGGAGAAGACCTCACGCATCACGAGGCCGAAGCCGCCATGGAGGAGATCCTCGCCGGCCGGGCCAGCGACGCGCAGATCGGCGGCCTTCTGGCTGCGCTGCGCGCCAAAGGCGTGACCGTCGAGGAGTTGGTCGGCTTCGCCACGACCATGCGGCGCCACGCCCAGCCGGTTTTCCCGCCGGGCCGGCCGCGCAGCTTCAAAGGGGGCGGCGCGCTGGTGGATACCTGCGGAACGGGGGGCGGTGCAGCAGGCACTTTCAACATCTCTACCGCCGCCGCCTTCGTCGTGGCCGGCGCGGGGGCTTGCGTCGCCAAGCACGGCAACCGCTCGCTCAACGTAGGCTCGGCAGATGTGATGGAAGCGCTGGGGGTAAGTCTGGATGTGCCGATCGAGCGCGTGGGTGAAGCCATCGAGAACATTGGCATCGGCTTTTTCTTTGCGCCCGCGGTGCATACGGCCATGCGCCACGCCATGCGCGCGCGGAACGACCTGCGCATGCGCACTGTTTTCAACCTGCTCGGCCCGCTGACCAACCCCGCCGGCGCGCAGGCGCAGGTGCTGGGCGTCTATGAAGCGGGCCTGGTCGAGGTGGTGGCCCACGCCCTGGCGGAGCTGGGCACCGAGCGGGCATTTGTGGTCTATGGATGCGACGGCCTGGATGAGATTTCGCTGAGCGGCGAGACGCGCGTGGGCGAGGTTCGAGATAAAGCCGTGCGGAGTTATACTGTCGTCCCCGAAGATTTCGGCCTGCGCCGCGCCCCCATCGGCGAACTGGCGGGAGGCGACGCCGCAGCCAACGCCGGCACTATCCGGCGCATCCTCGGTGGGGAGAGCGGCCCGCGGCGCGACATCGTTCTGGCCAACGCCTCAGCGGCGCTGGTGGCCGCCGGCCGCGCGACAGATTTTCTCGATGGCGTGCGCCGGGCGGCGCAGGCCATCGACTCCGGAGCAGCCCAGGCCAAGCTCGACGCGCTGATCGCCTTCAGCCGCGAGCACGAGCAGAAGACTGGCGCGGTAACAAACGCGTAACCTCGATGGGGTATTGGTCATCTATCAGGTGGCAGCAATCGGCCGCCAGGTGATTCCCTTCTTGCCGGCGAAGGAACAGAGTTCTGGTCAAACTTCGGATGAGGATTTCTTTCGGACTACCATAAAAGGAGAAAAACAAAAATGAACGCAGAGCAGGCAAAGTTTACGTTGGATTTATTCGCCCCCGGCCTCGAGAATGAATCGCAAGTCACCCGCAAAGTGATCGCCGCAATCCCCGAAGCCAAGAAGAACTACCGGCCGGATCCCAGCTCACGCACCGCGCTCGAGCTCGCTCAGCACATCGCCACCGTCGACGTCTGGTTCCTGAACGGCATCGCCAGCGGCGCATTTTCCCAGGAAGAAAGCACGCCCGCCGGACTTGATACCATCGCCGGCGTTCTGGCCTTCTACGACCGGGAATTCCCCAAAGCCCTCGCCAAGGTAAAGGCCAAGCCCGCGGAGAAGCTGGCCCAGCCCATCAACTTCATGGGGATGTTCAACCACCCTGGAGTGACCTATCTGGGGTTCACGAACAACCATATGATCCACCACCGCGGGCAACTGGCAGCCTACCTGCGGCCGATGGGCTCCAAGGTTCCCAGCATCTACGGCGGCAGCTTTGACGAGCCGATGCAGATGCCGGGAGCAGCGACGGCGTAGGGGCGAGTTTAACTCGCCCGGGGCGGCGTAAAGCCGTCTCGCCAGGGGCGGCGTAAAGCCGCCCCTACGTTTTATTGCTGCTCGAGCGAGCGAATGGCGAAGAAGTAGGAAGCCAGCCCGAAGAGACCGAGGGCTGCGCTCTCGAGAGCAATTCGGCGCGGGTCGCCCAGGCCGATGGTGCTGTAGCGCAACAGGTCCACATGCCAGGTCATGGGATTGGCCAGGGCGGCGATGCGGAACCATTTGGGCAGAGGATCCACGGGATAAAACATCGAGCTGACGAACAAGAGAATGAAATAGAGAATCGAGGTAACGCTGTTGAACACGTCGTTGCGGCGGATGCGCAGCGCGAAAATCGCGTAGAAGTAGAACCATGCCGCCGAGCCTCCGGCCAGCCCCACCACCAGCAGCGGCAACAGGTCCCACCGAAACGGCACGTGAAGAAACAGTCCGGCGCAGGCGATGGTGAGCAGGGCCTGCACCAACGCCATGAAAACGTTGAAGAGCATTTTCCCGGAGAGATATTGCGCGCGGCTGAGGGGATAGGTCAGCATCTCGTAGAAGATGCCGTTGTCGCGGTCCATGAAAAACGACCAGGAAGTGTTGGAAGCGATGGCGAAATTGCCCATCCCCAGACATCCAGCCAAGAAGAAGGCGTTGTAATCCGCCCCGGCGGCAGTAAACGTGGCGCCGATTGCGGCGTTGATCCCCACGCCGAATATCAGGAGGTTCACCAGCGGGTAGAGCAGGTCCCAGAAGATGAACGTGAGATTGGTGGAGCGAATTTTGGATTCGCGGTACAGCACCGCGGTGATGGCGGCCATGACGATTCCTCCCGGCGCGGCTATGCCTCTCTTTTTTCCTTCTGCATCAACTCGATAAAGATATCTTCCAGGCTGGCGCCGCCCACCTCGACGTGGAGCACGCGCCCTCTCCTGGCGAGCGCGGTGACCAGATCCAGCACTCCGCCATCCGGCGCTTTCAATGCCACTTCGATGGTGTTCTGGTTGACGGCCAGACGCAGCGGTCGCAGTTTGCTCAGCTCGGCTTCAATCCCTTCGGGAAGCTGCGCAAACGTGATGGCCACCTCGTAAACGCCTTCGGAGAGAAGCTTGAGCGCGTGCAGGTCGCCGCGGGCCACCTGGCGGCCCTGGTTCATGATCAGGATGTCGTCGCAGAGCTCCTCGGCCTCGCTCAGGACCTGCGTGGTCAGGACGATGGTGCGTCCGTTGCGGGCGGCATCGCGCAGGTAACCCATCACCGCGCGCTTCAGGATGGGGTCCATCCCCGTCGAGAACTCGTCCATGAAAACCACCGGCGTTTCCACGAGAAATGTCTTGGCCACCTGGACGCGCCTGCGGAAGCCGCCGCTCAGGTCCTGCACCTTGCGGTCGGCCTCGGATGCGATCTGAAATTGGTCCATCACCGCGTCCACGCGCCGGCGGGCCTCTGCTTTGTGGACGCCAAAGAACCGGGCGTAGGTGAGCAGGTTGTCGCGCACGCTGAGGAATATCTCCGCGGCGGATTCCTGCAACACCACGGTGATGAGCCGGCGGACCTCGAGCGAATGAGACACCACGTCATGACCCATCACCGCGGCGCGCCCGCGGGTGGGGCGCAGGAGCGTGTTGAGCACCTTCAGCGTGGTGGTTTTGCCCGCGCCGTTGGGCCCCAGCAGGCCGAAGATGGTTCCCGGCGCGACGCTGAAGCTCAGCCCGTCCACCGCGCGCACCGGTGGCCGCCCGCGAGTGACGTAGGTTTTCTCCAGGTTTTCGACTTCAATCGCTAAACTTGACATGGTCATCCCTTTTTCGGTTACGCGCGCTGCGTCGTTGGGACACAGCGCCGCAACATGCCAGGAGAGACACGATTTCTGAAACGAGAGAGGATTCGCTCGAAGCGAGCGAGGTGTTGCTACTTCTTGGGGGTGAAGATTCGCATAGGTATTCTCAACTTTGATTTGTCCAGGAAACAGTAGCTTTCCGGCCTCGAATTGTCAATTGAGCCTTCTGTCGGATACTAGGTCAGTTTCAGGTTTGCGCGTTTGCAGGACGCTGGGGCTCAAATCGCGACTAGAGTAGACTGGTTCGGTTTTCATCGTACCGGGGCAACAGATCTCCGCCCCGCAAATCGGAAGGAGGGGCAAGATGGCGGACGATAACCTACGAGGGACCGGACGGCTCTGCTCTTTGTCGATCCCTATAATGATTTCCTGTCCGATGGCGGCAAGTTCTGACCAATGCTCCAAAGCGTCGCCAACGAAATCGGGTTGCTCAACAATCTGAGAAAGCTCACTGCCGCAGTTCGCAAGGCCGGTATGCAGATATTCATCGTACCGCATCACCGCTGGGAGCCCGGCGACTATGAACACTGGGATCATCCAACACCCTTCCAGCTCTCTTCCGGCAAAATGCAAAGCTTCGCCAAAGGGTCCTGGGGCGGCGAGTGGCACCCCGATTTCGCCCCGCAACCGGGCGACATCATCATTAAGGAACATTGGGGCCAGAGCGGCTTTGCGAACACTGATCTTGATTTCCGGCTAAAGCAGCAGGGGATCATCAAGGTGATCGTGATTGGCCTGCTGGCCAACACTTGCATCGAATCCACCAGCCGCTTCGCGATGGAGCTGGGCTATCACGTCACCCTGGTCAAGGATGCTACGGCGGCCTTCAACAAAGAAATGATGCGCGCCGCGCACGAACTGAACGGCCCAACCTTCGCGCATAAAATTCTGACCACCGCCGAACTGCTCGCCGCACTGCCGCGCGATTGACTGTACGGCTTCTCCGTTACGCGGAAGCTTGGTGGCTGCGCTTGAGGAACGCGAGCAATTCCGCGTTGATCTGGTCCTTGAGCGTTGAGCACATGCCGTGCGGCGCGCCGGGGATGACTTTCAGTGTCGCTCCCTTGACCAGCTTGGACGAGAGCAGAGCCGAGGCGCCCATGGGCACAATCTGGTCGTCGTCGCCGTGAAGGATCAGCGTGGGGACGTCGAACCGCTTGAGATCTTCCGTGAAGTCCGTCTCGGAAAAGGCCTTGATGCAATCGAAACAGGCTCTGTGTCCAGCCAGCATCCCTTGCAGCCAGAACGAATCCCGCAGGCCTTGTGAAACTTTATTGTTGGGCCGGTTGGCGCCGTAAAACGGCGCGCTGAGATCCTCGAAGAACTGCGAGCGGTCGTTGAGCACGCCGGCGCGGATCTGGTCGAACGCCTCGATCGGCAAACCACCGGGGTTGGCCGCCGTTTTGAGCATCAGCGGCGGCACGGCGCTGATGAGCACGGCTTTAGCGACGCGTTTCGTGCCGTGGCGGCCGATGTAGCGGGCGACTTCGCCGCCGCCCGTGGAGTGGCCGACGTGGATGGCGTCCTTCAGGTCCAGCGCCTCGACCAGCGCAGCGAGGTCGTCGGCATAGGTATTCATTTCGTTGCCGTCCCATGGCTGGCTCGAACGGCCATGGCCGCGGCGGTCATGCGCGATGCAGCGGAATCCGCGCGTGGCCAGAAAGATCATCTGGTCTTCCCAGGCATCCGCGCTTAAAGGCCAGCCGTGGCTGAAGACGATGGGTTGGCCTGTGCCCCAGTCCTTGAAATAAATCTGCGTGCCGTCTTTGGTAGTGATTGTGCTCATAAGATGCTCTCCTCGATTACGATTTCGCTGCAACGCCGTTTAGGACAGGAAATGCGATACAACAAGCCGCGCGGCCCGGTTAACTTTGGAACTTCTTCGCCGCGCCAATGCCGAGGGCTACGAAAATCGCCATGCACACGAGCTGGGCGACCAAAAAGGGCGGCTCGGACTGCGTCGGGGCCATGGCCTTCAGCGCCGGCACCTTCATGAAAGCCTGCGCGATCAAGACGAAGACATTCAGATAAAGCGCAATCACGGCGGTGATCACATAGACGCGGCGCCAGGCGCCGCTGAGGTGAAAGGCGTAGCGTCCCAGGATCGCGGCTATCAGCACGACCGTGGACACGATGCCGACGCCATGAGACGGCAAAAAGTGAGGGGCCGGAAGAAAGAACCCGGTTACGACCGTCAGCAGCGTGCTGGCCAGAAAGACCGCAGTACAACCGTCGAGACGCTTCGCGGCCAGCATCCCGAACACGACCACAAATCCAGTGAAGATTCCGACCAAGCTCAGCACGACGTGAATCTGAGTAAACGTCGAAATACCTGAGAACATGATGCTCCCCCCTCAGTCTGTTACCAGTTCAGATGATCCAGCCAACCGGGAAGATACTCTTGACAGCTTACAGACGCAATTTTCAAGAATCGGCCCCGCGGTACACTGCCCCGACTGTCGTTCTCAATCTCGATCGCGATACCGGCACCCGAAGGCCGGGGAGTGCGAGCCGTGAGTGGAAGGATTGAGCTATCAGGGTGCCGACGAAGATTTGGAGGCGGCTGAACGCTGGTGGGAATTGAGGCGGGGTGGACATCGCAAGGCGGCACGTCAAAAACCGACCGGCCGCACTCAATGGCCTTCGGGCTGCCCCCGTGAAGAGTCCAGGCTAGATGGACAGGAAATTACGGAGCAGAGCAGGTCCCGCAGGGGTGAGGACGGATTCGGGATGGAACTGCACGCCTTCGACCGGGCAATCTCCGCCAGCTACGTCGCATCCGCTGCCAAACCAAGGTATTATAGAATTGATAAACAGCGTTAGTCTTAGGTGTGTGTACGTCCTCCGCACGAATCAGGCGCAGCATTTCGAGCGCGTCTTCACGCTTCTGATCAACCTGCCCGTGCGGCAGCCATTCGCGGAGGGCTTCAAGCTCATCGATCGGAAGGCCGTTCTCTAAGGCCAGCTGTAGGATTCGAATATAACTGCGCTCTTTGTAAAAGATCGCTTTCGCAATCCGCTCAAGCTCCATTCGCGTCGCTGGAGTGATAATCGACTTTCTCTCCGCAGCCGCTAAGGTCGCACGGACATTCACCATGACGGCGGATACAGGCAGAAAGCTGTATTCCGCCGGACCATGACCCACGGCCACTTCATCGTCGTCCTCAAGCCGGCCGTCGCGATATGCTTCAAAAACTTTGCCGACGCCCCTCATTCCATACGCCGCGAGTTCCGCCGCGCGGAGGGCTCCCATGCTGGCGCTCCCATATACGCGAATGCCTCGACTCATGGCCCACAGGATCTCTTTGTGGGAAACAGCTGCAACAAAATCAAAGTAGCCATCGATAATCCCAATTGCCTGTGGCCTCTTGCATGTTATGTGGTACACATCGCCCTGCGAGACCGGCGGAAGATATACAGCATCCAGTTCCGCCCGTGCTTCTTCCACCCGTAGCGTGGGTCCCAAAAACACATAGATACTCAATTGCGTGCCCTCCTGAATGCTCGGGCCCTCCGGCCAGGGAGAGTGCTTGACACTTCCATTCCAGGGATGACCACACGCGCCACCGGTAAGCGGAACTCAGGCCGCGTTAAGTCCACGACGATGACGCGCTCGATACCAGCCTTCCGCACCCGCTCCAACTCCCACGCAACATCCGAATCGAACGATTTCGAATTCCAGGTGGCGATGTCGCTGAATCTGCTCATACATGCCTTTGATTTGAGAAGTGCTTGCTCGCCTCTGAGATATTCCGCGATGCGGCGGGGGGCATAGGGGCCTCGCTCCAGGTCGTCCCGCGAGCCTGCAATGACTGTCAAACGGGATTGAGCCGCCTCCGTGAGCGCGCGCACGAGCGCGACGCCTCGATCCGGGTGGCAGCCGTAGCCCTCGGCCGGATGCATCGAATGCATTGTCCGGGCCTCCCGCGGGAAAATCGAGCAACGGAACGCGGGGATTCCAACGTCGCTGGTGATCACCCAGGCCGCGACAAAAATTCCCGCGCGCTCGTATTTTTTCACAATCTCCCGGCAGGCTGGATCATCGACAGAGTCCAAATCGAGACGCGTCTTCGCCTGAGCTCTCCGATCCAGGAGCTCCCACAAGGCAGTCGCATCCCTCTCGACGATTTCGCACAACCCGTGACTGATTGCTTCGAGGATATGGTTGCCGGAGGCGAGTCCGTTCGAGGACCTGTAGAAGCACCCGGAGCCCTCTGGAAACGGCAAACAGAAATTCAAGTGGGCCACTTCATATGGCAGCCAAACAGATTCATTTTGGAAAAGGTCCCGGCCCTCGATCCACAGCAACTTTAGGCGTTTGTGGAAGCGCCCATTTTTAGCGGGAGGGAGCTTCCTGATGTCAACGGTGCGGTGCCCACGGCGGAACTCTTCATAACTCGCAAGCTGTAAAGGGAGTTGGATGCGCTCGGCGTGGAACGCCTCGACTGACTCCATGAGGCCGGATGCCTTTGCCGCATCCAGGTCGAGCCCTTTCCCCTGTGAGACACAATTTGTCCGGGAATTCGGCCGGACGACCATTACGACCGGGACACCGATCACGTCCAAATTTGTGACGTTTGCCACCCGAGTGATTCCCATCGTACCCATCAGGGGCCGGACGCGATCTACCGTTTCGCCTGGTGGAATCAGGCGGTGTGTGCCTCGGTAAAAAGTCTTCGCCGCCAAGGTGACACTTGCAGTGGGCACACCGTGAGGGGTCATGATTTGGTTGAAACCGTCGAAGGGTAAGAAGGGAGGGACACCTCCCTGCGCCTCCTCGAATTCCCGCTTTAGGAGTCAATTAACCCGTGCCGAGTGTGTCTTCACACTTGGTTGGTCTCAGACACGGAAACCGGCCGTATGCTACTGCCATTCAATTCTCGAATACAGCGAAATGTTAGCGCCGTCGATTCGCATCAGCGCGCAGGAGGCGACGGTTACCTTCAAGCGACCCTTGCTCTCCAACTCACCCTCCCACGGCGGCCAAGTTGAATAATTCAACGTCGGCCGAGGAATTCAACGCGGCGCCATTGGTGCTGGCGCTGGTTGCTGCTCACACATTCGAAAGACTCGAAAGGACTTGGCCAGTCCTTGTAAAGATTGTGGACATTGGCGCGGGATTGGCATATATGACTTACAACCGCCCCAAAGGCGGTAACTCAGCAGAGGGGTGAATTCGAATGCCAGCCAAGAAATCCAAGAAATCGAAGAAGCGCCTCAAGAAGGGCAAGAAGATTTCGAGCGCCAAGACTCTCAAGGTGTCCTTCCTCAAGGTTGAGGGGTAACTATGAGGCGGGCCTTCCCACGGCACGTGCCCGCCGCCATTTGACCTGAACAAGACCACCAACGGCTGGCCTCAGAAGGGCGCCAGCCGCTCTCAAAATAATAATCCCGATGACGTTTCTGCGCCTCATTCCGCGTTTTTGCCTGATTCCTTCGCAATTCTCGCAATATCGTCTGCGCATTCGCCGCTCGCGGGTCCATCGCTTTGGTGTGTTTGCTCTGGAAACCATACCGCGGGGTCGAAAGGTGATCGAGTACGCCGGCGAGCGTCTGACCTGGTCCGAAGCCGCGAGGCGCGTGCGGGAACGCGAGCGGCAGCGCGCGCCAGTGAATGTTTATCTCGCGCGCCTCAACCGCCGTTGGATCATCGACCCTTCGGTCGGCGGGTCCGGCGCCCAATTCATCAACCACAGTTGTGATGGGAATCTCGGCGTGCGAAGAACCCGCGGTCACATCCTGCTTATCAGCCGCCGGCGAATCCGCGCCCGTGAAGAGCTCAGCTTCGATTATCGCCTCCGCCGCGAATCCCCCCGCCTCGAGTGCCGCTGCGGCTCCCCCAAGTGCCGCGGGACGATCAACCTGAGATAGCAGCAGCGACCGCGATCAGCTCCGAGTGCAAGCAACCTGTCAAATCTGCAAACCAAAGAGGCTTTGAGCACACGAGCCCCGCCGGATAGGTGTTAATAGATTCCCTTCTCATCAGTGAGTCTCAGGGCATCGATAGCATCGGTCTGCATTGGCAATTAAAGGTCAACTTCAGCTCAAACGAAGCTCACTTGGCTGGATGACGGGTTACACGTAGAAGTGCCGTTCGCGTCCGGCAGATTCCGCGTGTGTCGTCGCGCACTCGGAAGTTATCCTCGGACCCGATTTGCCCGGCGGTAAGTTGCCAACTCCTGATAAGTCGTGCCAGCTCAACCGGACACTGACCCACGACCGGCTGCCGCTGCGATGAAGCCTGAGCCTGGCCCAAGCGGTCGTTCTCAAGCTTGATTGCGATACAGGTAGCCCTGTGACTAGAGAGCAAGGAAATTACGGAGCAGAGCAGGTCCCGCAGGGGTGAGGACGGATTCGGGATGGAACTGCACGCCTTCGACCGGGTAATCGCGATGGCGCAGCCCCATGATGACACCGTCGGCGGTTTCCGCGGAGACGGCGAGGCATTTGGGGAGCGAGCGGCGCTCGACGATCAGCGAATGATAGCGCGTGGCGGGGAAAGGCTGAGGCAGGCCGCGGAAAACCGTCTTGCCGTCGTGGCGGATCTCGCTGGTCTTGCCATGCATCAACTGCGGGGCGCGCACCACGCGCCCGCCAAACGCATAGCCGATGGCCTGATGTCCCAGGCAGACACCGAGAATGGGCACTTTCCCCGCGAATCGCTTGACCAGTTCCACAATAATACCGGCCCGCTGCGGCACCCCCGGGCCGGGTGAGAGCACGATGCGCTGCGGCGCGAGCGCGGAAATCTCGTCGATGGTGATCTGGTCATTGCGGCGCACCACCAGCTCCTGCCCCAGCTCGCCGAGGCACTGCGCCAGGTTGTAGGTGAACGAATCGTAGCTGTCGATCAGCAGGATCATGGTCTTATCTGCTATTGGGATGCCGGATGCTTCCTCCCGGTTATTCCCCGCGTCAACGCTCTCCGCGATGGGCCATCTCCAACGCCACGAGCAGAGCCCGCGCTTTGCTGACCGTCTCGTCGTACTCTTTCGACGGGACGGAATCGGCCACCAGGCCGGCTCCAGCCTGGACATGCGCGGTGCCCGCCTTGGCCACCAGGGTGCGGATGGCGATGCAGGAGTCCATGTTACCGGAAAAATCGAGGTACAAGATCCCTCCGGCATAGATGCCGCGGCGCGTGGGTTCGAGGTCCTCGATGATTTCCATGGCCCGCACCTTGGGAGCGCCGGAAACCGTCCCCGCCGGGAAGCAGGCCATCAAAACATCGAAGCAGTCGACGTCTTCACGCAAGCGCCCGCGGAGGTTGGAGACCAGATGCATGACGTGCGAGTAGCGCTCGACAAACATCAGCTCCTCGACCTTCACGCTGCCGTACTCGCACACCCGCCCCAGGTCGTTGCGTCCCAGGTCCACCAGCATGATGTGCTCGGCGCGCTCCTTGGGGTCGGCGCGGAGCTGCCGCTCGAGGCGCTGGTCCTCGGCCTCGTCGCGTCCGCGCGGGCGCGTCCCGGCGATCGGCCGGTAGAACACCTCGCGGTCCTGCACCTTGACCAGCATTTCCGGCGAGCTGCCCACCACGGCGACATCGCCGAGGCGCAGGAAATACATGTACGGCGAAGGGTTGACCATGCGCAGCGCGCGATAGATGTCAAAGGGGTTGGACGGTGCGCGCGCCGCGAACCGCTGGCTGAGCACCACCTGGAAGATGTCTCCGGCGCGGATGTGGCGCTTGGCCTGGCGCACGGCGCGCTGGAATTCGGCGCGGCGGAAGTTTGAGGCCACGCGCAGCGGCCCGCCCTGCAAGCGCCGCGGCTGGACCGCCAGCGGCTCTTCCAGCTTCCGCCGCGTCTCCCGGACTTCCCGCACCGCGGCGATGTACTTGGAGCGAAGGCTGCCGGGGCCGTCGACGAACACGTTGCGGACAATCCAGACGCATTGCCGCACGTGGTCGAAGGCCACCACGCCCTGGTAAAACATGAGCACAGCGTCATCGAGGCCGAGGTCGTTCTGTCGCCGCGCGGGAAGCTTTTCGACCAACCGCACCATGTCATAAGAAAAATAGCCGATTGCTCCGGCCACCAGGGGCGGGAGCCCGGGCACACGCACCGGCCGGTAGCGCTCAATTCTCTGCCGCAGGACGGCCAGCGGGTCACCATGCACCCAGTGCAGGCGGCCTTCGCTTTCGACCATTGCGGCGCTGCCGTTGGCGCGAAAAACCTCGAAGGGGTTGGCGCCGAGGAAGGTGTATCGCGCCACGCGCTCGCCGCCCTCGACGCTCTCCAGCAGAAAAGAGTAGTGCGCGTCCGCGGCCAGGCGCAGGTATGCGCCCACCGGGGTGAGCAGGTCGGCGCGGACCGAGTCGTACACCGGCACCAGATTGCCCTGGCGGGCCAGCTTGGCAAATGCCGTGAAATCGGGCTGAATCATGGCTTCCCCCTCGCGCCGGCACGCTCTTCCCGCGCCAGAGCGGCAAGCACGGTGCGGCGCATGGCCGCTTCGGGCGCGCGCTGCTCGGTCCACATCTCCCACTGGGCAATACCTTGGGCAATGAACATCTCCGCGCCAGAGACGGTCTCAATCCCTCGCCGGGCGGCGAGTTCGAGCAGGCGGGTGCGCATCGGGCGATAGACCAGATCGAACACCAGGCGGCAACGCAGCTCGGAAGATGTGAGCGGCGAGGCGCCGGTGCGCGGGTGCATGCCGACAGGAGTGGCGTTGACGATGGCGTCGAAGCGCGCCGACTGCAGGTGCCGCCGCAGGATGGCCTCACCACCCACGGCGCGCGCCAGATGCCGCGCCTGTTCCAGCTTGCGCGCGCAAACGATCACTTCCGCGTCCGCTTGGGCCAGGGCGAAGGCCACGGCGCGCGCCGCGCCACCCGCGCCAAAAAGCAGAATGCGGCTTCCCCGCAAGGTCATGCGGCGCTCGAGCGCGCGCAGGACGCCCACGTAGTCGGTGTTGTAGCCGCAAAGCTTTCTGCCGCGACGCACTACCGTATTCACCGCGCCGATGGATGCGGCCAGCGGGTCGCACTCGTCCAGATGGCCGAGGATGCGCTGCTTGTATGGCAAAGTCACACTGAAGCCGGCGACACCAAGCGGCGCCACGATGGCGAGAAAATCCCGCAATTCTCGAACAAGAAAGGGTAGATAGACGGCGTTGATGCGGCGCAACCTGAAACCCGTGTTGTGCAGCAGCGGCGAGAGCGAATGCCCCACCGGGTCACCAATCACCCCGTAGATGCGTGTGCGCCGGTCGAGGCTGGCGGCGCGGTAGAGCGTGGTCATCTCCTCGAGCGAAAGCTGCCCCGGTGCGGTGGCTTCCTCGACGGCGGCGTAGGCCAGCGCGCTGCCCTCACGCAGTGCCAGGACGCGCGCGGGCAGCGCGGCCTCTCCCATCGGGACGGCGATGACATTCCGGCGCCCCCGCGCTACGCGCAACACCCGGAGGCTGTCTCCGAGGTTCCGGCAATGAGTGGCGATCTTCACCGCATCCGCCCTGGCCGCCCCCAGCCTCTTGAAGACACTGCGGAGATCCCGAGGCGTGCGGCGAAAGTCGTGGTAGGAAATCAGCAGGCGCGCCGGACGCAGGAGCGAGCGGAGGACATCACCTCGGAATTTGGCCGCGGTCTCAATTTCCACGTCGCACCAGGCACAACCGGCCGCAGCGGCGGCAGCTAAGAGGGGAATTTGCCGGCGGATATCGCCGGAAAAGCGGCCGCCGTTCGCGGTTCGCCGGCAGGTGGCCAGCAAGACCCCGTGGTGTGCCAAATGGGGGAGTGCCCGGAGGAGGGCGCGGCATTCCTTGTCACTGGCCAGATAGTCGAGCCGCAACTCAACGGTGCGGGTGCGGCGCAAGGCCAAGGTAAGCTGGCGGACCGCTTGCCTCGCGGTTCGCGCGGCGACCACGCCGCAGATGGGGTCTCGCCCAAACATCATTGACCTTGAGCCGCCCATGGAGGTTTCCGGAGTGCCCCGCTGGGCTTCTAGCATGCGTTATCCAGAGTGTAAAGGCCAGTTGCGGTGGCACTTGACGGCCCCGGAACGCCTTGTTAGCTTGCCTGTGACGCTGGTGCTCTCTCGCCAGCCGGCCTACGGGCTGGCGCGCGAAGAGCAAGAAGGAGTGTCTCCAATGCTGCGACAAATGGTACGGCTGTCTTTTCTTTTGGCCCTCGGCGCGGCCTGCGCGGCTGCCCAGGCAAATCCGCCCGCGGCTGATAGGGCGGTCAATCCCCACGATGTCTATTGCTCGGGGATGATGACAATCGAGGCGATCCCCTATGACACTTACCTGATTTCCGGCGAGGAGTCGGACCCGCAGATGGTCTTCAGCGGGGGGAACTACGTATATCTCAACAAGGGAGCCTCGCAGGGCGTAAAGGTGGGAGACGAATTCCTGATCTCGCGTCCGGAGAAGGACTTTAACAAATTGAAGTGGTTCAAGACCCAGCCGGCCATGAGCGCCACAATGGGTACACAATGGAAGGACCTTGGCCGCGTGCGCGTGGTGGTGGCTGGACAAAACGTTGCCACCGCCCAGGTGGTTTACAGTTGTGATTATATGCAGCGAGGCGACTACGCCCGCCCGGCCGAGGATCGTCCCGCGCCAATGCTGAAGGACTCAAAGAACTTCGACCGTTTCGCTCCGCCCAGCGGCAAAGCAGTGGGTTTGGTGGTCTCCGGTAAAGATTTTCAGAGCTCTTTTGGCGCGAATGACGTGGCTTATGTCAGCCTGGCCAGTTCGGAAGGGGCCAGGATTGGGGACTTTGTCCGCATCTTCCGGTACCAGAGCGAACGGACGCAGACTGCCTACCAGGTGCGCGACCTTCAATACAAAGTGTGGGAGTTCGGCAAATCGCCGCTGCCCTACGCGTCCAGGAGCCTTCCCCGCGAGGTGCTGGGCGAGGGCGTAATCCTGCGCGTGACCCCCAAGGCGGTTACCGTATTTGTCATGCACAGCCTGCGGGAAGTTTACCAAGGTGATTTCGCCGAGATTGAATGAGGATTGCCGCCGCGCGGGCCTGTGCCGCGCCCCGGCCAAACGTCAGGGCCAGAAGCAACAGGAAAGCCCCGGAAGCATCTCCCGGGGCTTTTTCTTTCCCTGACCTCAGAATAACCAGCTACGCCGCGCTAGAGCTGCGGCAATGGCGGCACCGGTGAGGGCGAGGCGGGCCGCTCTCCTGCGGGCTGAAGTTCGACCAGGTGTTCGGCCTTCCAGTGCATCGCGGCGGTAATGCGGGTGCGCCCGCTGGGGTGGTCGAAGAAGATGAACTCTTCGAGCGGCCCGGGATCGAGCTTGCGGTATTCCCCCAGCTTCAAGTCCACCTCGGCCTCTCCATCCGGCTGGCGCGCGGCGTTCAGGCCAAAGATGTCCGCTTCGTACTCCTGAGTGCGGATGAATGTGTTTTCGATGGGCGTGTACAGGAACGAGAACACGGAAATGAGCAAGCCCGCCAGGGGGATCACGGCGACGTCGGTGATCCCGCGCACGCCCCAGCGCTGGCCCCAGCGCGCAATGGCCCATTGCGCCATCCGGTCCAGGGCGGCAAAAGCGACTACGGTGACCACCGCGATGTAGAACAGTCCCTTGTAGACATGGTTCAGGACGTAGTGCCCCATCTCGTGGCCCATCACCGCCTGGACCTCCGCCGGGGTGCACCGCTTCAGCCAGTTGTCGTTCAGAGTGATGCGCTCAGTGCCCAGAAAGCCGCTGACGTTGGCGCTGACGCGCGTGCTTTGGCGCGAGGCATCCATCTCATATACCTCGGTGGCGGGGATGCCGTTGGCCCGCGCCATGCTGAGTATCGAATCGCGTACCGGGGAAGCCTTGAGCTTAGTGTAGGTATTGAACAGGGGCGCGAAGTAGACGGGACCTAACAGTGCCCCGAAACAAAAGAACACGATGGTCACCCCGGCGCCGCCCACCCACCAGGTCCGCCCCAAACGCTGCACGATGACGAACAGCATGGTGATCAGCATGGTGCCAAACACCAGGCTGACAGCCAAGTTCACCGCCTGGTCTCGGAACCAGGGGCCGAATGTCTGCGTCGCAAGGCCGTACTGGTGTTCCCTGATGTAGCCTTCGTAAACGGTCAGAGGAAAACCGAGCAGCGCCGCCACCAGGCTGAAGGGAACGAAATAGCAGATCGTCTGCAGCGGCTTGTGGCGGGTCAGCCGCTGGGCCAGGTCGCGCAGCCGCGCGGAAAGTCCGCTCTGCAGAAAAAAAAAGTAGATCGCCGCGACCATCAGGAAATCCCACAGGATCAGCCAGTAGCCACCTTCGAAATAGGCGTCCGAGCGGGCCTTCTTGTCCGACGGCACCGTGGCCAGGTAGGCATCGGTCGCCGCCTTCACGTCGAACGGCGCCGGAATCGCCTGGGATAGTCCCGTCGGGGCGGAAAGCCCGGGAGCCCCACTGCCCTTCTGCGGCGGCGACATGGGGCCCTGCCCGAGCGCGGGCATTCCCAAAGAAACAATCAGCAGCGCGGGAAGAACAAGGGCGCGCGCCATCCTTTTCCAGTTCACGGCAAACTCCTCCGCACAAGGGCTTCCGGATATCCGGGAGATGCGCGATCCACTTTGGAATGGTTCCCGCCTTTCTCAGCGGAATTCAGCGCGCGGCCCTCAGTAAGGCTCTCCTCCGGGCACGGCGCGAATCTCGGCCTCGGAGAATACTTCCGCGGTGAAGACGGACAGGCGGGTGTCCGGATCCTTCCAGGCGGAAGGCTCGAGCCCCGCCTTGCGGCAAGACTCGGAGAGGAATTTCTCGCGGCTCCATCCAAACTCCCGGGCCACTTGCGGCAGCAGAAGACCGCGAAATGCGCCGCGCGAGAGCGACACTCCATGACGGCCAACGTCGACGTCCTCCGGACGCGCCGGAACCAGCGGTGAGAGCAGAGAAATTTCGATCTCAATGATCTCCAGCTCCGCTTCGCAGAGCGCCGGGAAACGCGGGTCTTCAAGTGCGGCGAGCACCGCGCAACGGGCCACGGTGGGCTTGAGCGGATCGGGCGATTCGTGTTTTCCCACGCACCCGCGCAGCCGCCCCCGCTCCCACAGGGTCACAAAAACCCCGCAGCGCCAGGCCAGTTCCTTCGGCTGCAGCGGCTCTTCGGGGTGGACGTCGCGCAGGACAGCATCGGAGATGGCGCGCCGCGCCACTTCGAGCAGGCCCCGGCGTTCCTCGAGCGAGAGAGGAGTTCCCGCGGGACTAAGAGGCGGCCACATCCTCGGACTTCTTCCTTTTCCTGCCCTCGAGGATGCGCAGGCGGAGGCGCCGCTGCTTCACGCGGTCGTCCACCTGATTCCAGAACTTCAGGAAGTACTGCACCGCGGAGAGCACGGCAAAGAACACCACCAGCCAGAGCAGGATTGTTCCAGGAACCTTGAGCGCGGGCACGCGCCGGCCAAGTGTGGCCGCACAGGCGGCGATCACCTGCAGGACCATCTTGGTCTTTCCCAGCGTGGAAGCTTCGATGGTGAAGCCTTCGGCGGAAGCGATGTTGCGCAGGCCCAGGACAGTGAATTCGCGCCCGATGATGATCACCACCATCCACGCTTTCACCAAGCCAATGTCCACCAGAGAGATGAAAGCCGCGGAGATGAGCAGCTTGTCGGCGATGGGATCGAGCAGAATTCCCAGCGTGGTTATTTCGCCCCGAAGCCGCGCCAGGTAGCCATCCAGCCAGTCCGTAGTCGCGGCCAGGATGAGGATCAGCACCCCCCACACTTCGAAATGGACGGGCACGCCCCAAAGGACCACGTTAGGCGAACGGGTCAGCAGCACCGCGACCAGCAGCGGAACGAAGAAGATACGCAGAAGGGTGAGCGAATTGGGAAGATTCATGTCGCTCTCGAAAAAGCCTTGCCCTCTCGCCGACCCTTGTCCGGCAGCGCCCTTTTCAGCTAATGGAGGAGGCTCCAACAGCACTATAGACGCGGGCCAAGGGTGAGTCAACCGGCGTGGCTCCTGCACGACGGGGGGCATCACTTGCTGCAAATCTGTGCAAAATCGCGAAGGGGGCCGATGTCCAGGCCCCAACCCCGCAGCGCCGCCCCCAGCCCCCCAGTGGGCGGATTAACTAGCAGACAATCAATGTGATAGGCAGCCGCCGGGGGGCCGGAAAGAGCAGGTTCGGAGATGCCTCAAAAAGGCGGGATGAAACCGGGGGAGTTTTTTCCACATAGATTTCCACAAGACCGGAAAGCACCGGGAATGGGCCTGCGGAGCGGGGTTTCGCTATATTAACAGAAAGCTATAGAGCGCTCGGCGGCCTTTGTGGCTGCTCTGACCGCGATGCCTCAGATTGCAGCAGCACATGCGTTCAGGCCCGGCTACGGCCGCCCAGCACGCGCAGGGGAAGGGTGATGACTGCGCGGACCAGCTCCAGCACGCCTTCTACGGCGATGCCCACCATGCGGAAAGGCAGCAGAAGAATCCAGACCAGAGGATAGAGCACCAGCGCAAGAAGCGCCACCGGCCAACTGATCATCAGCAGGATGCACCAGAGCAGGAAGGTGACCATGGGATTGCCTCCGCGCGCCTCAACTCATCAGCTCCGGGCGCCGCTATAGAGTTTCTACGCAAACGGCGAAGGAAAAGTTCGCGACTCAACTGAAATGCGCCCGGCAGGAAATGCCCCTCACCGGCCGGCGCTTCAGGCTGGAGATCCGCGGCCTGAGCGGGAGAGTTGACGCGCCAGCGCGCTGGGAACTTCAGCCTCGACCCAGAGTTGCGCACCGCGCACCTCCGAGCGCAACACGCGGCCCTGCGCATGGACCAGCGCCAGCGTCCTGCCGTCGGAGAGGGGAAGACGAATGCGCAAGTGCACCAGCGGCTCACCCGGCAATGCCTCATCAATGCGGCGCAGAAGTTCGCCGAGGCCGGTGCCGCGCAGCGCGGAGACCAGAGCGGCGCCCCCGCCGCTGTTGCTGGCCAGCGCGGCGGCTTGCTCATCGCTCAACCGGTCGGCTTTATTGCAGACGTGGATGCGCGGACGGTCTGCCAGATCGAGCTCGCCGAGGATCTTCACTACTTCGGCGTCCTGCTCGGTATGCGCGGGATTCGAGATGTCGGTGACGTGCAACACCAGAGCGGCTTCCTGGACTTCTTCCAGCGTCGCGCGGAAGGCGGCGATGAGGCCCGGGGGAAGGTCGCGGATGAAACCCACGGTGTCGGAAAGCAGGACACGATGCCCGGAGGGCAGGGCCACGGCGCGCACGGTGGGATCGAGGGTGGCAAACATGCGCGGCGAAGTGACCACATGGGCGCTGGTGAGAGCGTTGAACAGCGTGGACTTCCCTGCATTGGTGTAGCCGACCAGGGCGACGCTGGCCAGTGGAACTTCGCGCCGCGCGGCGCGCTGCACCTGCCGGCGACCGCGAACCATCTCGATCTCTTTTTTTACCTTGCTGATGCGGTCGCGGATGCGCCGGCGGTCGGTTTCCAGCTTTTGTTCGCCCGGGCCTCGCGTGCCGATCCCGCCTCCCAGGCGCGAAAGCTGCTCGCTGCTTCCCGCCAGCCGGGGTAAGAGATAGTTGAGCTGCGCCAGCTCGACCTGGAGCATGCCTTCGCGGGTGCGCGCGTGCCGGGCGAAAATGTCGAGGATCAACTGAGTGCGGTCGAGCACTCGGCAGTCGACCGCCTTCTCGATGTTGCGCTGCTGGCCCGGCGAGAGGTTGCGGTCGAAGATCACCACCGGCGTCTTGTGCAGCGCGGCTTCGATTTTTATTTCTTCCAATTTTCCGCGCCCCACCAGCGTGGCCGGATCGAGCGCTTCGCGGATCTGGAAAACCATCCCAGCAACCACCGCGCCGGCGCTGCGCGCCAGTTCGGCAAGCTCCTCGAGCATTTCGCGCTCCGCCGATGCAACATCCACACCGGGCACGCGGCTGGAGCGCTTTATGCCCACGCCAACGAGCAGAACGCGTTCGCTTTGCTCCACGGTTTGGCTGGGTTTCATAGGCAGGAAAGCCGCGGCAACTCGAGCCCAACGGCCCTACGCAGCGGCGCGCATCTCCAGCAACTCTGCAAGAGAAAACGCGCTGTGCAATCTCCGCGAAAACTTGTTGAGCGGACCATATCCGTTCCCACAGGAATTATACGCCAGACCCGGCGCCGGCGGGGGAGGCCTTACCGCCCTCGAGCTGAGCGGAGAGAAAACGCAGCACCGCGCCGGCGGCATCCGGATCGTCGCCGAATCCCGCGAACCACTCGACGCCGGGCTCGCGCTTGAACCAGGTGATTTGCCGCTTGGCGTAACGCCGAGTGGCCTGCTGGATGGACTTGACCGCCTGTGAAAGCTCGACCACTCCCCGCAAATGCGCGCGCAGTTCGCTGTAGCCGATAAATTGGAAGGGCTTTTCGGCCGGATCGAGACCGCAGGCGAGCAGGCCCCGCACCTCTTCGAGCCACCCCGCGGCGAGCATGGCTTCGACGCGCTTATCGACCCGCGCGTAGAGCGCGGCGCGCGGTGGCAGCAAGCCGACCCGGATGGGAGAGAAGCCTTCGAGGCTGGCGCGCGGCTGGCGGTGGAGCTCGCTCATGGGACGCCCGGCCTCCAGACACACTTCGATGGCCCGGATCATCTTGGGAAGATCGGTGGCGGCGATTCGCACCGCGCTGGGCGGGTCCAGCCGCAGGAGCATCTTGTGCAGGTAGACGGCTCCCCGCCGATCCGCCTGTTTGCGTAAACGAGCGCGCAACTCCTCGGAGCGCGCCGGAGCGTCCGACAGCCCTTCAAGCAGCGCGCGCAAATAGAGGCCGGTGCCCACAGTAAACACCGGCAGGACACCTCGAGCGCGCAAGCCGCCCAGCACTTCGATGGCACGGCGGCGGTAGTCTCCCGCGGTGAAAACTTCCTGCGGCTCAACCAGGTCGAGCAGGTGATGCGCGACACGGCGCTGTTCTTCGGAACTGGGTTTGGCCGTACCAATGTCGAAGTGGCGATACACCTGAGTGGAATCGCAAGCCAGCACTTCCCCGCCCATCTGTTCGGCCACACGAATGCCGAGCGCCGACTTGCCTGAAGCCGTGGGACCGACAATGGCCACCAAGGGCGTGGCGGTGCTCATCGAGCCGCCCTCATCCCAGGACTTTCCAATACCGCACCAGGAGAAAAGCCAGCAAGAGAATCGCCAGCAGGAGCATTCCGAGCACTTGCGCGCGCGTAGGCTTCACTGTGTGTCGAGGGGGAGGTTATAGAGGAAAGTGAAGCGCAGCTCGATGTACGGCCCGCTGAATGCCCCAGGCAAAGGCTCGAACCGGCTGGAAGCGCGGATCGAACCCATGGCCGCGCGATCCATAGGCTCGCGTCCGGATGTGGAGAGCAGGGTGGGCTCGGGGTTGGGCACCTCACCGTTGCGCATGATACGGAATTGGAGCACGACCTTGCCCCTATCGCCCAGACGCGCTGACTCTGGGATTTGTGAGTACCAGTTCTGCTGCACTCTGGCCAGCACGCGGGTCAGATAGTCCGAGAAATCCACTCCCTCGTCCGGCGTGAGCATCTGTAAGCCACCGCCGAGATGTCCCTGTCCGCCACCACCGCCGCCTCCTCCGCCCGCGTATCCACCCTGGTTGCGGGGCACGGGACCCTCAAACGTGCTGCTGTTGCTGCCCCCGCCCCGGGACGCGCCGCGCACGGTCTCCTCCAGCGCTTTGCCGGGCGATATGCGCGGCAGCGCCAGCTTGCTGGGCGCATCGGGAAGAGGCTTGGGGGGCTCCAGACGGGCAACTTGACGAGGAGGCTCGGTGGTGGGCACCGGAGCACTAGGCAGCTCCTTGGTGACGCGCGGCGCTTCCCTCTCGGTCGGGGCCGGAATTGAAGGTTCGGGGCTCGGTGCTACTTGACGAAGCACTCGCGGATCCACGCGCACTTGCGGGCCGGGGACTCCTGGCGGTGGGGATGCTTTCGGCTCGGAAAAAATTGTGTTGGGAAGATAGACGATGCCGAGGTTCCTGCGTGCCATGTCCATCTCCGCTTGGGTCGGGGTCCTCTGCGGGAATAGCGTGCCCGAAAAGACCACCAGAAGGACCAGAGCGGCGTGGAAAATCAAAGAACCGTAAGTGCCCAGCCAGGATGGCTTCCGCGGTCCTTCTTCGACCGGACGCGGGAGGAAGTGGACCTCGCCGGTGGTAAATACGTCCGGCTGGAGCAGCTCCTCGAGTTGCTCGACCGGGATGGCCTCGCTGGCTGCGAACTGGGCGGGGTGCGCGTCGGAGGGCACGGACATGCGCTCGTCCATCTCCGACGGCGGGAACGAATGCGCATCAACAGACAGCTCGAGGGGCCCGGCCACGGCTTCGCGCGGCATCAACAGCCTTTCGCCCAGCACGCCGAGCGGCACGTGGGAGGGGATCTTGCTGTGGCCGTCCAATATAACGATGGGCAGCAAGGCCGGGATGACAATGCGCTCATCGAGCAGCGTGGGGCGGCGCTTGCTGGCGGAGGGCTCAGCCTCCGCCGCAACCGGCGCGAGATTTTTGGGCACCAGGAGTCTAGGAATCATGGAATGACGTGGGGGACGAGTTCACCCAATTGGACGCGCCCGGCATGTTCGAGGATGCCCGCCATCACGCGGCCGGCCAATTCGAGCGCGCGCCGCCCGGCTTGGCCATCCACCAGCGGCGCGGAGCGCTCCCGCGATGCGCGCAGGAAATCGCGCAGCTCACCGCGCAGCGGCTCTTCCGGCTCGGTGGGCAGCTTTTCGAAACTGAAATCGGGTTTAACTCCCGGCGAAGAGACGGAGACGCGCAGCGCGTCTCGCCGGGCGAAGTCCACGGAAATGTACTCATGTGCCTGGAAGAAGCGCAGCTTGCGTACGCGCTCGGTGGAGACCCGGCTGGCAGTGACGTTGGCCACGGCGCCGGAGGCGAACTCGAGCCGCGCATGGGCGATGTCTACCTTCTGGGTCATCACCGGGATGCCCACGGCTTTCAGATCGGTCACCGGCTCACCCATCAGCCACAACAGCAAATCAAGGTCGTGGATCATCACGTCAAAGATTACATCGACATCCAGGCTGCGCGGGGAGAAGACGCCGAGCCGGTGCACTTCGAAAAACAGCGGGCGCGAAATCACCCGGCGGACCGCGGCGATGGCAGGGTTGAAACGCTCCAGATGTCCCACCTGCAGTACGCGCCCATACCGCGCCGCCGCGCTGATGAGCGTGTCGGCTTCGGCCAGAGAAACGGCCATGGGTTTTTCCACCAGCACGTCCAAGCCGCGCTCGAGCAGGGCGCAGCCGAGACGGGCGTGGTCGACGGTGGGAACAGCGAGGACTGCGGCGTCCGCGCGGGCGGCCAGGGCCTCGATGCTGTCGAGAACCGGGACGCCGAATTCAGCGGCCACGCGCGCTGCACGCTCGGAGTCGGTGTCCACCACGCCGGCCAGCTCGGCGCCTTCGAGATCGCGGAGCACGCGGACGTGATTGCGGCCGAAGTCGCCCACGCCGACGACCGCCACACGGATGGGCCGCTCGCTCATGACATCTATATCCTTCCGTCCTGGGCCTCTGGAAGTTCCCCAGAATCGATGGCGATGGCTGCGGCGTCGGCGGCGGCCAACAGGCGCTCGCGGTCGAAGAGCAGGGTGCGCCGAGCGTCAATGGCCAGGGCGGTCGCTCCGCAGCGGCACATCACTTCCATGGTGGGCACCCCCACCACGGGCACGTCGAATCGCATGTCCTGGCCGGGCTTGCTCACTTTCACCACCACCAGGCGGCGGCCGGGCGCGAGCTGCGCTGCGCGCTCGATGACCGCGTCCGTGCCCTCCATGGCTTCGACGGCGATGCATGCCTGGCCGGAAATCACCACCGTTTGCCCCACGTCGAGGCCGGCGACCTGCCGCGCGAGATTTCGTCCGTAGGCGATGTCCGCCTGCTCCTCGGCATCGGGGGCGCGGCGCGTCAGGATGCCGGGCTCAGGCAGCAACGGTTGCAGAAATGCAGTTGAGTCCACCAGGCGGATGCCCTCCTCTTCGAACACCCGGGCGACCGCGCCGATCAGCGAGTCGGTATTCTTGGTGGCCAGCGACATCAGCAATTTTGCCATTTTCCAGTCGGGGCGGATGGAGCTGAAAATCTTGTTGTGCTTCACCTGCCCGGCCATCACCGCGTGGGTCACGCCCTCCTGATGGAACAATTCGATGGCCCGCCCCAACTCGCCCAGGCTCACCCAGTGCAGACGCGGGGCGATGCCTTCCAGTTCCTTGGCGGCTTCCTCACGGATGGCCAGGACGGCCATCTCAATCCCCTGGCTGCGCGCGCCTTCCAACACGAGAAACGGGAAGCGGCCGTTTCCAGCGATGAGCCCCCAGCGGGCGGGTGTCGGAGATGGAGCGGTGGCAGGCAATTCTTACTCGCGTTCAGCGGCGGAGCGGCGGCTCAGCGCGCGATCCCCCGCTCGGCGGTCTCGACAAAGCGAACCAGATACTCGACGTCCTCGTCGCCTTCCAGCTCCGCGCGGATTTTGGCCAGGGCTTCGGCGGTGTTGAGCTTGGAGCGCAGCAGGAGCCGGAAGGCGCGCTCGATCTTCTGCACGCGCTCCTTGGAGAAGCCGGTGCGCTCCAGGCCGATGGTGTTGACGCCGAAACACCGCGTTTCGCGCGGTGCCACCGTTTTCGAATACGGCAGCACATCCTGGGTGATCACCGTGTATGCGGCCACGTAGGCATGCCGGCCGATGCGGCAGAACTGGTGCACCGGGCAGAAAGCGCCGACCGTGGCGTGGTCTTCCACGGTGACGTGCCCGCCCAGCGTCGCGCCGTTGACGAACAGCGTGTGGTCGCCGATGTGGCAGTCGTGAGCGATGTGCGCATAGGCCAGGAAGAGGTTGTGGCTGCCGATGCGCGTCACTCCGCCCCCGATTGGCGTCCCCCGGTTCACGGTCACATATTCGCGAAATATGTTTTTCTCTCCGGCTTCCAGCGAGGTGCGCTCGCCGGCGTATTTCAGGTCCTGCGGCGCGCCCCCCACGGTGCAGAATGGATGAAAGATGTTTGCGGCGCCGAAGCGGGAAGGGCCCTCGACCACAGCGTGCGAGTGCAGGATGCATCCGTCGCCCAGCTCGACATCGTCGCCGATCACGGCAAAGGGGCCGATGCGAACGTCCCGCCCGAGATGTGCGCGGGAAGAAACCACGGCGCGATGATCAATTTCGCTCATGTTGGCCAGGGCCTGGCGGGGTTGGCTCACGGGTCGCGGTCCACCATCTTGCACATCAGTGTGGCTTCGGCGGCAAGCTGCCCGTCCACCATGGCCTTGCCCTCGAGTTTGCAGTAATCGCCGCGCCAGTTGAGCAAAGTCATCTCCAAACGCAGTTGTTCACCGGGAACCACCGGACGGCGGAAGCGCGCGCCATCCACGGCCACGAAATAGAGAAGTTTTTTCGCGCGGTCGGGGATCTCCATCAAGAGCATGAGGCCGCCGGTCTGCGCCATGGCCTCAATGATCAACACGCCGGGCATCACCGGCCTGCCCGGGAAATGTCCCTGGAAATACCACTCATCGATAGTGACGCTCTTGATGCCCACGATGCGCTTCAGTTTTTCCAATTCCACAATGGCATCCACCATCAAGAAGGGGTAGCGGTGCGGGAGGTACTGCTGGATGCCCAGAGTGTCCAAAATCATCAAAATTCCTTCGTTGAGCGCGGCAGCGTAAAGCGCGCCATGCGGCCAATTCAATGATTATAAGCGATTTCTGCGACGGAGGGGAGTCCGGAGGGCGGGTGGTGTCTTCGCTCCATAATTCTGTCACCCCTGGACAGCAACGTGAAAATGTCACCCCTGAACAGGCGGCTGAAAATGGCTTTGAAAGCGCCGCCGCGGGCCGCCGCTACGCAGGCGCGCAGTCCGGCGATGCTGGAAGCAGGAGTTCAGCCCGCTTGCTGGCATAATAGCGGCGATGGATACACCCCGGAAATTGTTGCAATACCTCCGCTCGCGGGAAGCAGCCATGGTCCGTCTGCTGGGGGAGTTGGTGCGCATCGAATCCTCCAGCTTTGACAAGCCCGGCGTCGATCGTGTGGTGACGCGCCTGGCCACTGAATGGCGGCGACGCGGCGCGCGCCTCAAGCGGCTGCGCAACGCGGTGCGTGGCGACATCCTGCGTGCCGAGTTATGGAAGGACCAGGTGCGCCCCGCCGGACAAATCCTGGTGCTGGGCCATACCGATACGGTCTACGAGCGCGGCGCACTGGCCGGGATGCCGTTCCGGGTTGCCGGGGGCCGCGCCTGCGGTCCGGCTACGCTGGACATGAAAGCGGGACTGGTTCTCGCGCTCCACGCCGTGGACGCGTTGCGCCATTTCCGCGTGCGGCCGAAGCGGCGCGTCGTGTTTCTGTGGACCTCGGATGAGGAGATCGGCAGCGATTGCGCGCGGCGGGTGATCGAGCGCGAAGCGCGCCGCAGCCGCGCGGTGCTGGTCCTGGAGCCCGGCACGGGCCCCGATGGGAGGTTGAAGACCGCGCGCAAAGGCATCGGCGAATTCGAGCTGCTGGTGACCGGGCGGGCTGCCCACGCTGGAGTCAACCCGCAAGCCGGCGTGAACGCGGTGCACGAACTGGCCCTGCAGATCGCTCGCCTGGCGGACTTCAACGATCCGCGCCGCGGCATCACCGTGAACGCCGACGTGATCGCAGGCGGCACGCGCACCAACGTGATCGCCGAGCGCGCCCGCGCGGCGGTGGACGTGAGGTGCGTCCGCGCCGCAGACATGAAGCGTCTGGAGCGCAAATTCCGCGGGCTGCGGTCCATCCTGCCGGGCGCGCGCCTGGAAGTGCGCGGAGGGATGAATCGTTTCCCTATGGAGCGCCGCGTCGCCGTGGAGCTCTTCGCGCGCGCGAAGAAATTGGGCGGGCAGATGGGCCTGCGGCTCGAGGAATCCGCGACAGGCGGCGGCTCGGACGGCAACCTGACCGCCGCACTGGGGATACCCACACTGGACGGGATGGGCGGCGTTGGCGCAGGAGCGCATACCCCAGGCGAGCACGTCATTACTAAATTCCTGCCGGAGCGCGCCGCCCTGCTCGCCGCGATGCTGGCGGAACTCTAGCGCAGGGCTTCCCGGCGTTTGTAGCTCACGTCCCGTTCGCGCGCGGTTTTGGGGCCCGAGCGGGACGTGAGGATTTTTGCGGGGCGCGAAAGGAAAAGCCTCAGGTCAACCCCGGCAAAATCGGAAACGGAAACGGCTTTCCCTCCGGGCAGATTGTTTTTCATTATGTCCTTGACAAAATATGTATTCTATGGCATATTCCATACATGGCATAGGAGATTGAATACACCGAAGAGTTTCAGACCTGGTGGGACAGTCTCGCTGCCGATGAACAGGAAGACGTGGCCGAAAAGGTGAAGCTGCTGGAACTCTCCGGGCCATCGCTGGGCCGCCCGCACGCGGACACCCTGGCGAAGCAGTCGCGGCACGCCAACCTGAAGGAACTCCGCATCGTGCATCGCGGCGATGCCTACCGCGTGCTCTTCGCGTTTGACCCGCGGCGCATAGCGATTCTACTGTTGGGCGCGCGCAAGGCTGACCAGAAGTGGTACAAGACAGCGATTCCGGCCGCCGACAAACTGTTTGACGCGCATCTGCGGACCCTGGAGCGAGAGAAGCAACAGTAAAGCCAAAGGTCGAGGGAAAGGGAGGCCCCAAAACATGGCAAAGAATTTCAATACACTTTTTCAAAAGATGGACCCGGAGCGGCAGGCGCGCGCTCTGGCGCGCGCGCGCGAAGAGTTCGAGAGTTTGGCGCTCGCCGAATTGCGTGAGGCGCAGCAGCTCACCCAGGTGGAAATGGCCAGGCGCCTGAAGGTGGACCAGGGCGCGGTCTCGAAGATCGAGCACCGCGCCGACATGTATCTCAGCACGCTGAGCAACTTCATCCGCGCGATGGGCGGCACGCTGCAACTCACGGCCTCGTTTCCGAGCGGCGAGGTGCACCTGGTCGCGCTCGCAGGCAGCAAACGCAGGCCGGCCACGTCCGCGCGCCATCCTAGAGCAGTTCGAAAGTGAATGCGGCGTCATGCCCTGGAAACCGGCCATACCTAAATCCAGCCGAGCCGGCTGACAGCGGCAACGATGACGTCGGTGGAGGGCCGAAGCTACAGATTCTGCGTGCGATACTTGCGGGGCTAACGTCCGTACGTACGGCGGAGATACTTGACGGTTCCTTCCTGCAGTTCCTGGTAATCCATGC
>JBGPJC010000035.1:0-32096 GCA_041485165.1 Terriglobia bacterium
ACCATGAACTTGAAAGATCTGCTTTGCGATGTCCAGACCAACTGTTGTAATGCTCATGGATGTCCCTCCTCGGACCGCCGACGAGCATAGCAACGATTCGCTCGCCGCAGGAACCGGGATGGGTCCATTCCATTAGGTCAGTTCGGCTGGCACTGGGAAAACCGTATGCGCGTGGTATAGGACGCAAGCGGTGGCTACCCTTGGCAAAAAGGTGGGGTTTGTCGCCCCGAATGAAAATGTCCTCGCTGTTTCGAAGTCTCGACTCGCGGCGTTGTTAGAGAATTGCGCGACGTCAGTCTATTATCTTGTGCCCACCTCTGCGTACGAACTGGCAGAGCTGGCAAAGACGGTTGACCACATCATCGTTGATGAAGCGCAGGAGATCTCTCCCGAGTGGTTGCGCAGGCTCACCCCAATTACCGAAACAAAAACACTCGGCATAACGATCTTTTACGACATTAATCAACTCCGCGGCAGCATCCCGCCTAGCGACCGTCGGTTGTATATGGAGCGTTGCGACCGCTGGAATTCGGCTCTCATGGAGGCCTTGAAGTGTATCCAACTGACCTTATCCGTGAACTACCGAAACTCACGCGAGATTGCTTTGCATTATCTTGGGTTGCTTGAAACGGCCCTCCTGGAGCCACTGCATTGTGAAGTGCCCATATTCGAGGCGGGCGAGGTCGTTCAAATTGAAGTTAAGGCCCATTCAGAACTTGCATCAGTTGTCTGCGACATCACGCGCAAAATGCGAAAAGACTTTGGCGATGAAGACATCGGAATCATTTGTGTCGTGGCGAGGGAGTCTGGAACGATTCTCGATGTTCTCCGAAGGGTGGGGATCCCTTGTTACTCCGCGATCGGCAAAGGGAGTGGTGTACTTGTGAGCACTCCGGAGATCGCTAGAGGCCATGAAAAGAAGGCGATCATAGTCGTGGGCCCCAAAGATTCCCTGAGCGGCAAGAACTATGGCAACGCCATCAGAAGTTATATTGCACTGTCGAGGGCACGGGACCGTTTGGTTGTTATTGCGACCCCGTGACCGGGAGCCGACGCCATGCTGCGAGATTTCAAGCCGCTCATCAAAGAGGAAAACACAGATGCTGCTTCAATTGAGACCCTCTTTAGGAAGGGAGAAGTCGCCGAAGCGCTTTCTGCCTGCAGGAGAACAGGCCGGAACTTTGACCAATTTTCCGGTGCCATGGAGAAAGGTCTCAGAAAAATGTTTCAAGCGGGACGGGCCAACGAGATCTTATCGCTCAACTACAAACACAAGTTGACGTGCAACTACGACATCCCGACTCTGCTCAGGGCTGTGCTCGATAAAGGGGACTTCCCCGGTTTCTTAAAGCAAGCTTTCCGGTTTCAGGTATATCAAGGCTTCGAAGCTGAGATCGAGCGCTCTTTAGAATGGTTAGTTCACAGAAAGCAGCATGCTACTGCAGAGGCATATCGACTAAAATTCGCGCAGCTGACAGAAGGATCGAAGGCTTAGTGTGCCTAAGGATGAGCCACAAAATGAGACGAACAGGCCAGTTTCTCAGAGGCGCATTACCGGCCACGGTTGTGCTCCCCGCCAAAACTAGACAGCCTGCTTAGGTATGTTCAGGGGCGCGTGGCCCCTCCTTCCCCGCCGTGCCCGCAGGCGCGGGATCGGGAATATTGCGCATTGGCCGATAGCTGGGCTAAGGTTGCGCGATATGCCTGACCAGCGGGAGATTCAAGAACTTATCGGGCAGGAAAAACGCTCTGAGAAAACCGGCAAGTATAAACCCCTGCCCAGAAACAAGAAAACCCCGGAATGAGAGTCTCCCCCGCGCGGAAGATCGCTTTCGACATCCTGCTTCGCGTGGCATCGCGGGACGCCTTCGCCACTGACCTGCTCTACGCCCGACTCGAAAAAGGCATGAAACGAGAAGACGCAGCGCTGGCCACCGAGTTGGTGATGGGCGTGCTCCGCTGGCAGCGCCTGCTCGATTTTCTGATTGAGCGCGCCTCGCATCGCCGCGCAGCGGATCTCGACCTGGAAGTTCTCATCGCCTTGCGCCTGGGGATCTACCAGATGCGGTTCCTCACGCGCGTTCCGCGTGCCGCGGCAGTCAATGAATCGGTGGAGCTGGTCAAGGCGGCGCGCAAACGCTCCGCCGCACCGTTCGTCAACGCCGTGCTCCGCCGGACGCCGCGCGCCGCCATCGAAAAGCTTCTCCCCGCGGACCTTCCGGCGGCGGAATTGCTGGCGCTGCGCTTTTCTTTCCCCGACTGGCTGGTCAAACGCTGGATGGCACGATTTGGGGAGAGTTCAACGGCCATGTTCCTCGAGCTACAGAACAGACCCCCACGCGTGGTCATTTCGGTGCCCGATCTTGGCCGGCTGGTCCCTGTTCGCGAGGCTTTGGAAGCAGCGGGCCTGACGGTCGAGCCGGCGCAGATGCTCCGCAGCGGCTTTCAAATCCGCGGTGGCAACCCGGCGCAGACACCGGCCTTCGAGCGCGGGTGGTACACCATCCAGGACGAAGCCTCGCAGATGATCCCCCTGCTCCTTGACGTCCGGCCGGGCCACCGCGTTCTCGATCTATGCGCCGCTCCCGGAGGAAAGACCGCGCGTCTGGCGCAGGCCGCGGGAACGGCCGCAAATATCGTCGCCGCGGATCTCTACGAGCATCGCCTGCGCAGTATGCGGACGTTCCTGGCGCGCCACTCACTGGCTGACGTGCGCATGCTCGCACTCGATGCCACCCGCCCCCTGCCGTTCAAATCCACCTTTGACCGCATCCTCGTGGATGCGCCCTGTTCAGGCACGGGCACGCTGGGCCGCAATCCCGAAATCCGCTATCGGCTGACGCCCGCGGATCTCACCGAGCTCCAAGCCAAACAGATCGCCATCCTCACCAGCGCGCTGGAGCACCTCGCGCCGGGAGGAAAACTGGTCTATTCGACTTGCTCGCTCGAGCCGGAAGAGAATCAAGCCGTAGCCACTGCCGCGCTGCGTGCACGGCCCGGCATTCGGCGCATTTCTGGAGCCGCTGCGCTTGCGCCGCATCTCTCCCCGTCCGCCGCATCCGCCGACCTGCTGTTTGATGAGCAAGGAGATTTCCGTACGATTCCCTGGGTCCATTTCACGGATGGTTTTTTTGCCGCCGTCCTGGAAAAACCGGCGTGATTCCTGTCGGAGGGAGTTGCCCGGATAGTGGGTCGGTTTCCGGATAGCGCGTTATACAGACAAGTCCATCACTTACGGCTGCGCCGTCCCTCGACCGAACTCGGCGGCAAGCTCCGAATGGAGCTTCCAACTTCCCACAAGGGGACTTATCGGAGTAATCCGAGATGCCGCTCGGAACGGTCACCACCTCGGCACCGATCTTGCCTTCGGAGCTGATGACGGCCAGAGATCCCCTAGAGCCCCAACCCGCTCTCGGACGGAAATTACCCTGGTGGAGAATTTCTCCTCCCTGGCAGAAGGCCGGCGATCATAAGTATTCTGTTTGGCGCCCTTCCCATACTTTGCAGGCACATTCTGGTTTGGCTATTCAGGTGCTACAGTACAGGTCGTGGGTCAAGGGACTCAACCCGGTCTTCCCATCTACCGGGCTCGGAAAACATTCCCTAACGACTGGAGAACAACGTGGCATCGAAAAAGAAAGCAAAGAAATCCGCAAGGTCCAAGTCGCGCCTGAAGAAAGTGACGCTCAGTACTATGAAGACCCTCTCGGGGAGGGGAGTGTACAAAGGGTACGTCGAATAGCAAGGGTAAGACAAATGCGCCGTCACAAATGATGCTGACGGCTGGGCGGAGTTCGTGTCCGCCGGGGGCGGGCATTCGCTCCGCGCAGCCTTGCCATCGAAAGGTAATGGCCCTCGAGTTCCCGGCAAAGGGCGGTGGTGTCGCAGGCCGGCGAGGCAAGCAGGTGTCCTCGCATCCCGGCGCGGAGAGCAGCCAGCATTGCGGGAGTATCGGGCGAACGAGCGAGGGCGATCGCCCGCTGGATGTATGCCTCGAGCGACGCCATGGCCCAATCGCCGAGTCCAGCGGCGAACAGGGTCGAGCGGCTCATGCGGCTAACCCAGCGGCCGCCGTGGAATGCCAGCACCGGCACACCCTGCCAAAGTGCCTCCGCAGTGGTTGATCCTCCGTTGTAAGGAAACGTATCGAGAGCAATATCGATCTGGTTGTAAGTCTTGAGAAACTCGTAGTGCTCCGCAGACCCTTCGACGACTACCTGTTCTTGCGAGACTCTGAAGCGAGCGAAGCGCTCATACAAGGCAGCCTGATTCGAAGGATCGTCCATGCACGTGTTCTTCAGGAGGAGCCGCGCATCGGGAGCCGCGCGCAGAATCCGGGCCCAGGCCGAGATCACGTCATCCGTGATCTTGTAATGAGGCGCTAGACTCCCGAAAGTGATATGGCCGGAGCGAAGGCAGGGCGGCGGCTCGACCGGGGGGACGGGATACAACACAGAAAAAGCGAGGTAGGAGCCCGAGACGCGCAGGACGCGCTCGGTGTAGAAACATTCCTCCTCCGGAGGAATCACCGAGGCATCGCCGATGATGTAATCGAAGGCACGAATACCGGATGTGGCGTACATATTGAACCAGGCGGCGACAACCGGCGCAGGCTTCCGCATGAAAATACCCAAGCGTTCCGCGGCGCTGTATCCATTCAAATCGAGCAGAACGTCTATGCCCGCCGCGGCGATCCGCGCTGCGGCGGCCTTGTTCGAAAGATCACCGATCAGGTGGATGCTGTCGTCCGGATGGCGGCGATAGCCGCTATCGGAGGAAGGATTCTCCCCATCCAGGAAAAGGTGGATTTCGAAGGCCGAGCGGTCGTGGCTATTGATCGTTGCCCAGACTGGCTTCATATAATTCCGGCGATCGAAGAACGCCGAGACGTAGCCAATCCTCAGCTTTCTCCCGCGCAATCGCCGGCGAGGGGGAGAATAATTTCGAGGCCGCTCGATCGTCTCTTCGAGTGCGGCCCACTCACGCCGTGCCTTTAAGATCGCGGCATTGCCCCGGCTGGGGCTTTGGGGGACGTACAGGGCAATTTCTCGCAGGGTCTGCCTTCGCTTACGGACATTCCCGCGAGCCGCCACGAAGAGGAGATGTTCGATCGCCGGATCGGTCTCACCCAGGTAAAAGAGAGACTTCCCGAGGTAATAATGCGCGTCAATATCCTGCGGCTCGAACGCGAGAGCCCGCCGGAGACAGGCAATCGCGCTGGCATAGGCTTTGAAGGCGAATTCCGCACAGCCGCACCCATACCAAGCCTGGAATTCCGTTTCGTCGAGCGCGCAAGCCCGGCGGTAGGCGTCTCTGGCCTCGGTGATTCGCCCGCTTTGATAGAGGGCGTCGGCATGACGCGTCACGATAGCGGCATCATCCGGGTGCTGGACAACCGCGACACTGAGAATTTCAAGGGCTTTCGCGTGTGCGCCGCGCACGAGCAGCTTTGTGCTCCGGTCGAGAACCTCGCGCAACTTGCTGGCCGACGATTTCCGCGTGATCCGGCGTCGAGATCGTCTTTTGCGTGGCATCGCAGAAGATTCTACATCACAGCCCTAGGCCGGAATAACTCCCGATAAACGGGGTTCTGGGAAGTGGACGCGGCAGCCTGTTGCCCGCAGTATCCAGGAGCGCGCGAGACCGCACTCCAGCCGAGGGCATGATTGTGGACGTATGGTCGCCCACTCGGAAACCATCCCAGCGCCTTGCGGCTTTTCGTCTGACGTCGGCCGTCACTTGCCCGTGAAGCCGGCATCCCGGAAACTGACCCACTTCTGTTGCTCGCCGGGCATTGCTGGGCGGCGCGGCGCGTGCTAGCCTGCCGTTGAAGCGAAATGCCACTCCCCCACCGAATTGAGACGCTTCTCCGCCTGGCGCTCAGGGTCTTCGTCCTCGCGGCGGTGGCGTTTCTTAGCGCCATCATCACCATCGGCCTGGCCATCCGTGGCAGCGAGGTGGCGGTCCCCGACATCTCCAAGATGAAGGCGCCGGATGCGGCGGCCCGCCTGGGCGGTCTCGGCCTGCAGATGAAAATCGAGGACCGTGTCTTCAGCGACCTCCCTGCCGAAGCGGTGGTCCGCCAGAGCCCGCGCGCGGGGGAAAATGTAAAGCGCACCCAGCGCGTGCACGTACTGCTGAGCCTGGGTCCGCAAAAGATTACCGTGCCGGCGGTGGTGAACAAAAGTCTGCGCAGCGCGCGGATCGAATTGTTGCAAGCCGGTCTGCAGGTCGGCAATGTCTCCAGCGTTCACTCGCTGGGGATCGAGAACGACACTGTGGCCGAGCAGAATCCCGGCTCGCAGAACGCCACCGCGCGCAGCCCGCGCGTCAACTTGCTGGTCTCCCTCGGCGAACCGGAGAAGGCCTACGTCATGCCCGAGCTGCTGGGATTGACCCTCGGCGAAGCGCACCGGCAGCTGACCGCGGCAGGGCTCGTGCTCGGCCAGATCACCACGGTGGTGGTGGCGGGACAAGCCCAGGGCGGAGTCGTGCAGCAATGGCCGGTACACGGCATGAGGGTTACGCCGAGCTCAAAAGTGGAATTGCAGGTAGGCGAATGAGCGTTGTGCTAAAATCCTTCCAGCTACGATGACTGCTCCTCGCGTCGACGTCGCCCCTTCCATCCTTGCCGCCGATTTTGCCGCCCTGGGCGATGCCGTGCGCCTGGTGGAGCAGGCCGGCGCCGGTTTGATCCACGTGGACGTAATGGACGGGCATTTCGTGCCCAACATCAGCATTGGGGTCCCAGTGGTGGCGTCACTGCGCAAGGCAACCCGCTTGCCGCTGGACGTGCATCTGATGATCGATAAGCCGGAGCGCTACGTCGAAGCTTTCGCCCGCGCCGGCGCGGACATCATTACCGTCCACCAGGAGGCCACCTGTCATCTGGAGCGCGTGCTGGCGGCCATCCATGAGAGCGGACGGAAGGCCGGGGTGGCTATCAATCCGGCGACGCCCGTGGCGATGCTCTCGGAAGTCTTGCCGCAGGCCGACTTGGTGTTGGTGATGTCGGTGAACCCGGGATTTGGTGGCCAGACGTTTCTTCCCGGCTCACTGGGCAAAATTCGGCAGCTCCGCGAGCTTCGTGAGCGGTACAATTACCACTACCGCATTGAAGTGGACGGGGGAATCGGTCCAGAGAATGCCGCAGAAGTGATTCGTGCCGGCGCGGAGATCCTGGTGGCGGGAACTTCAGTGTTCCAGGCACCCGACCCCGCCGAATCGGTCCGGCGGATGCGGCAGATGGGGGTAGAGGCGTTCGCCCAAAAAGTCTAATGATCAGCATGCGACCACGAAAGAACAACGGATTGGCGGCGGGTTTACTGGGAGTGGTGTTGCTGGCGGCCGGCTGCGGCGCAAAGAATAAGACCCAGGCCCACGGGGCGGACATCTCCGCCGAACCCGACAAGGTCCTCTACGAGCGGGCCATGAAGGACATCGAGAAGGGCCGCTACTCCGTGGCGCGCTACTCGCTGGAGACGCTGCTGAACACCTATCCAGACAGCGAATTCCTGGCCAAGGCCAAGCTGGCGATTGCTGATTCCTTCTTCAAGGAGGGCGGTTCCGGCTCCCTCACCCAGGCCGTCGCCGCGTACAAAGATTTCATCACCTTTTTCCCTTACCTCGACGAGGCCGCCTACGCTCAGGAACGCGTGGCCATGGTGCACTTCCGCAGGATGGAAAAGCCCGACCGTGACCGCAATGAAGCTCTCCAGGCCGAACAGGAATTCCAAAACTTCCTCCTGAAGTATCCGCAAAGCCCGCGGGCGGCGGAAGCGGAGCAATACCTTCGCGACGTGCAGGAAGTGCTGGCCGAGGGCGATTACCGCGTGGCACGTTTTTATTACACCAAAGGCTCTTACCGCGCCTCCAGCGCCCGCCTGATCGAAATTGTGGACCGCTATCCACTCTACAGCCACGCCGATTCCGCCCTGTGGATGCTGGCCGACTCCTACGAGAAATTTGAGAAGACGGAATACGCCGGGAGGTATTACAGCCGGTTGGTTCGCGACTATCCGCTCTCACCGTACCTCGAGGGGGCTAAGAAGAGGTTGGTCGCTCTTGGCGTCCCGGTCCCGCAGCCCAGTCCCGAAGCCTTGACGCGGATGCAGAAAGAAAAAGAGTTTGAGAAACAGCGGCCGGGCATGCTGAAGAGATCCCTGGGAGTCATCAAGTCGGGTCCCGACGTCTCCAAGGCTGCGCGTGGCGGGCAACCGAACCTGAATCCTCAGGGGGAGGCTCCAGGCACGCAAACGCTGTCCCGCGGCGGGCAGAACACGGTGATCGCTAACGCGACGGGCACCTCCGGCGGCAATCCAACGCCGGTGCAGACGGTCACGGCCGGCCCTCCGGGATCGAACGACCCATCCGAGCCCGTCCAGGGAACCGCGGAGAATACTCCATCCACTGACGTAGTTCCGGATAGCAAGCCCACCGACGGCAGCGAACTGCTCCCCAATCACGCCGATGCCAGCGCGCGCAAGAAGGCGCAGAACAAGAATAAGGAAGCGGAGTCCAGCAGCAAGAAGAAAAAAGGTCTGCGGCGCCTCATTCCTTTCTAGCGCCAGGCCCGCTGCCGCAACGGGCGGTTCCCTGCCCTCCTGATTCGCCCCGCCGGGCTCTCCCGGCCTTCTTTCCGATTGGTTACTCTTGCTCGCCCTGCTGGTTGACTCCCCCCGGTGAAGGTGTTACGAATTAACCTGTCAATTTTGAGGCTCGTACGCGGCTGGTTCGGTACGCGGCGGAGTATGTTGTGCCCACAATCTTAGTCGCCGACGACAACAGCAACATCCAGAAGATGGTGGCGCTGGCTCTGAAGGATCAGGGCATCACTGTCGTTGCCGTCGGAAACGGTGAGGCCGCGGTCAAGAAGCTCCTTGATGTGCGTCCCGACCTGGTGCTTGCAGATATCTTCATGCCCGTGCGCAACGGTTACGAAGTCTGCGAGTACGTCAAGGGCGACGACCGCTTCGCCCACATTCCCGTGGTCTTGCTGGTGGGGGCGTTCGATCCCCTAGACGAGCGTGAAGTGGCGCGCGTTCACGCTGACGGCGTCCTCAAGAAACCGTTTGTGCCCACTGCCCCGCTGATCAACCTGGTCAAGTCCCTGCTGGAAAGAGGCGCGCAGCCACCCGCCGAGGCCCCGAGCCTTGCCGGTACGGCCGCGGGAGCTGCCGGAGCGCTTTCTTCCGCGCTCGGAGCGCAGACCTCGGCCACCGAGGCGACCCACCTTGAAGAGACCCAGCGTCTGACCGACGCGGAGATCCAGGAAGCCGCGCGGCGATCCATGCAACCCTACGCGCCTGAGGTAAAACCACCGGTGCCGCTTACCGCTCCACCGCCCGAAGCGGAAGAGTTCGCAGCGCCCTCGCGGCCCCAGCCCATGGACGACGCGCATATGCCCGTCGCTTTCCGTGACCTGCTGGACGCGGAAGAAGGAGGACAGCCCGCCGAAGAATCCGAGGAGGTTGAGGAAACTTCGATGGGCCGCTCTTTCGAAGCCTCCAGCGTTTCCGGATTCGAGTATCAGCGTCCGCCGGTGGCGAAGTCCGCCCCTTTTGCCGAAGTCGAGGAAGCCCGTCCGCAGGCAGAAGAGGAAGAAGACCATTGGGGCGGTATCAAGGAGGAGATGAAGAAGCCATCGCCTCCCGAGCCGCCCATACCGGTGAGTTTTGCTCCTTCCGAGCCGGTGGAGATTATTTCCGAAGAAACGCCGGAGAGTTCGGGGATCGAGATCTCCCCTACTCCAGACCTGGTGAGCAGCGCTGGAGAGTGGCAGCCTCCGCCTCCACCACCCTCCGCCGCTCCGGAGCTATCCGCCGAGCGCGAAGAACCCGAAGTAGAAGTTGTCGTCGAAACATCGGCTTGGGAAGCGCCGGCGTCCCGTCCACCGGCTGCTGTAGCCCCAATCGAGGATACGCAAGAGGTTGAGCCGTTCGTTATCCGGGCGGAAACGCCTTCACGGCGGAGTGTACCCAGCACTCCTTCACCCTCGTTCGAAGGTCTGCCGGCCATGCGCGTGACCTCGCAGGCGGCGCAAGTCTCCGAGCCCGACGAGACGCAGCAATTCAGTGTGCCGCTGGTGGAGAAGATCGAGCACGAAGTGCATCAACACTCCACTTTTCAAGCTGAGCCGCCTATCGCTGCGGCCCCCACGCAGCCCAGTGCTTCGACATTCAAAGCGGTCTGGGATCGCTTGGAAGAAATCACTGTGGCCGGAGCCGCGGTTGCCGCCGGATCTCACCTCATTTCGCACCGCGAGGAAGCCGCGTATTCTCCAGTCGCTCCAGCCCGCGTGGAGCCGGAGGTCGCGCCTCAGGAATCGCCCGCGGATCTTGTGGACCAGGTAACCCGCAAGGTGCTGGCCCAGCTCCATCCTGATTTCATCGAACAGATCACCCGCGAATTGGTCCGCCCCATCATCGAAGCCATCGTCCGCCGCGAACTCGAAAAGAAGTAAACCGCCCAAGCTAACAGGGTGCGGAAAAAGTGCCTTGGGTTGTCATTCCGATCCCGCAAGGCGGGAGAGGAATCTCTCCGTCTCCGTCTTTCGCCACCCTCCGGCTTTGAAGGCCCAATTGCGCCTTCGGTTTGCGGGGTCCGGCGGGTGGCGTAGCCTTACGCTCGGGGCGGGTGCTACAGACTTTGCGACCACGAGTGAGCGTGAACCGCCCGCTCGCATCTTGGGGGCTTTCGGGACGAGAAACTCATCCGGCAAAAGGTTTGGAGTCGCGCGCCGGGAACGATATGTTCCAGAAGTCGGTGACCGGATCGGCGAACTCGACGCCGACCTGCCGCTTGTCGTGGTGTTTCGGCCCCAGGTAGACGACGCGGCATTCCTTAATCGCCCGCGAAGCGGTATTGGTCAGCAACAGACTCTGCCCTGGGTCCACACTTGCCTGCAGAGCGATCAGTCCACCGTAGCGATTCACCGCTAAGGTGTGTGTGCGTTCCATGGTGATGCGATGGTTTGTTTGAGATTCAGAAACGACGATCGGCACACACAATGTGACACGCTGGCTGCGACGCCTACCCAACCTCGAATTGTCTCTCAAGGGCGTGCTCCTTTACATTTTAGGGATGGCCGGCTCGGCGCAAAAATGACCCGAGACAGCTAAAATGCTGGGCAGGCTGGACTGACTAACATGTTAATCCCGGAAAACGAGGGTGTCAACCCCTGCTGCGCATTTACCGGGAAAGGAGGCGGGCAGGCGGCAGGCGGCGGCAGTGACAAGCCTTAGGCAGGTGCAGAAGGCTTGTGCTCGGGGCGCACTATGGCCTTTGCGACCGCGCTCAGGATCGGGCTACGGGCCACTCACTACGGCTTTCGCGAATTAAACCAAGCGCAGTTAGCCGTGGCGATGGCCACCAGAAGAAACAACAGGCCTGCCTTGTAAAAGCTCGTATACCCAATCGGGGGTACTGGTGCGGAACTGGAAGGGACCCAGATCCTGAGCGCATTGAGTCCTCTCCACACCAGGGCAACGGCGAAGGATGCGATCCCGAGCCAGTAGCTCCAGTGGAGAATGTGTTTTTCCATTGGTGTTCTCCTGATTCAGATTTGTGGTACTTGCGTAGAGGTTCCCCGGAGCGAGGTCCGCGACAACGCTACTGCCAGCCGGCGCACACTGTCAAGCAACGAGGGCCCAATCACTCTTAGCGGTCAGAGTGCAGTTGTTTTGGGCGGGTGGCGCAGCTTTCGGCATTCTTCATCGGAATTACCGCCGGGTCGATCCCCGTCCGGCTCCCACCTGCCCTGATCCCGCGCCTGCGGGACGAAGGGGCCTTCCGTGTTAAATCATTTCCTCCGCTACCCGCTCACCACTCGCCACTTCCCAATTCATCTCCTCACTTGGCCTCCGGGCCACCCGCCGAAGACCCTGCTGCCTCGCGCCGCTTCTTCTCGCCTGATGCCCAGCGTGGGTGCTCGGGTACAATAGAGTTGGGTTCTGTGAGCAGACAGGCGGGGGAGCAATATGACCGAGGCCTGGAAACAGTGGGAAGGTCAAGTCGTCAACGGGGAATTCCACCTGCGTCAATTCCTGGGTGGCTCCGAACACAGCGCCGTGTTCCTTACGGAGCGAGGTGTAAAGGAACTTCAAAAAGCAGCGATCAAACTCATTCCCGCGCTTCCAGGGTACGCGGAACTCCAACTCTCCCGATGGCAGCTTGCCGCGAAACTATCTCATCCTCACTTGATCCAGCTTTTTCAGATGGGACACTGCAATTTGGGTAAGCAGGGGCTGCTCTACGTCGTGATGGAGTACGCCGAAGAGAACCTGTCACAAATTCTTCCACACCGGCCGCTCACGCCGGCGGAAGCACGCGAAATGCTCGCGCCTGCTCTGGACGCCCTGGCATACGTTTACGGCCAAGGGTTCGTGCACGGTCACCTGAAACCCGCAAACGTCATGGCCGTCAACGATCAGTTGAAAATCTCGAGCGACGGGCTCTGCCCAATGGGCGAGTCGAGTGGCCTTCTGGGGAAGCCGGGCGCCTACGACGCACCTGAGACTGCACAGGGAGGGATCTCAAAGGCTGGGGACGTTTGGTCGCTTGGCATAACGCTGGTCGAGGCTCTGACCCAGCGTCTGCCCGTTTGGCAAGAGCTCGAAGAGGTAGAACCCGTACTCCCAGAGACACTGCCCGCGCCGTTCCTTGATATAGCGCGTCACTGTTTGCGCCGGGACCCACAGCGTCGATGGACAGTTGCCGACATCGCCGCGCGGCTGCAGCAGCCCTCACCGGTGCCTCAGCAACAGACCTTCCCGCGGCCGCAAGAGGCGTTCGCGAGGCGGCGTTACATTCTTCCCACGGTCGCAGTCGCCCTGGCAGTGGCAGCGATGCTAGGTGGTCTAAGACTACTCCACCGGCGCCAGGAAACTCAGCAATCTCCTTCAATTCCGCTCGAACAGCAAAGCGTTCAGCCAAAACCGGCGAAGATCCCAGTGACGCCTGAAACGGGACAGTCCACGCAGAGAACGGGCACTAAGGAGCAAGGTTCCAGTGGCGCCGTCCCATCGCCCACCTCGCCTCAATCCAAGACGGTGACGAAGACACCCGCGGGCGGTGTTGTTCAGGGTCAAGTATTTGATGAGGTCTTGCCGGACGTGCCCCAGAAGGCAAGAGACACCATTCGAGGCACGGTGAGGGTCAGCGTGAGAGTGCGAGTTGATCCGTCAGGCAACGTGGTGGGAGCTACGCTCGATTCTCCCGGACCGAGCAAGTATTTTGCCGATCTGGCTTTGCAAGCCGCGCGACGTTGGAATTTTTGGCCGGCGAAAGTTAATGGTCTGAATGTTCCGAGTGAATGGATCCTGCGATTCGAGTTTGAAAGGACCGCAACTAAGGTTCATCCGGTGCAAGCAGCTCCTTAGTGGCGGGGTGTCCCGGCCCCACCGTTGTCATCCTGAGTCCGCCGCGGCGGACGAAGGATCTCTCTTCATCTCGGCGGCTGGCGCAGCTCCCGGCTCTGTTCAGTTGATTCACTCCGGGTCGATCCCTCTCCCGCTCCCAGTAACCCGGCGAAGGCAAAGCCGATGCCGAAGAAAACTCTCCACACATAAACCCGACGTGTTGGGCACCCAAATTCATCTCTTCACTTAGCGTCCGTGCCACCCGCCTGGACCGGTCAGTCGTCTTTGCTACTTTGTACCCCCTCCGGCTCAGGAGCTGTCGTCACTGTGGTTCACTCCCTTTATATGCAGGAGGAGTCTTGCCTACGGAGTTACAACTCTCCCTGCAACATGAAGCCCCGTGTACATCCATTCAAAAAGTGGGTACCATCGGCAACTGTCGGCGTTCCCGTCCTGTAGGCAATTCTTTCGCAGGAAATATGTCGCGTAGTGCACGAGTCCATGAATTGGCACACTGATAGCATACACCCGTGCTCTTGATGGATTACGCCCAAACAGGAAGGCGCTCTCGACACAACGCTTACCGTGCAGACAACGCTGAGTATGCTCAGTGTCCACAATTAAGGAGGCGTCATTGATGGCCATCCAAGTTACCATCATGGGTTTGGATTGCCACCAGTTGGCTTTTTTCTCCGCTCTAGGGGCGTTCAGGATTAAGGGTGTCAGCCGCTTCTGGTCATGCTGCGGCTTTGGGGCATCGGGCAAAACGTGGCTTGCGACAAGAAATATCACCAAGTAAAGATGCATTGAATCCTCCTATCTACGCTTGTCTGAGAATCGAATCGTTACTCGTTTGATCTGGTCCCCTGTTTTAAATCCTCGAGCAATAAATCAAGGTTGATACTTCAGATCTTCCTCACTCAGCCGGCACCAACGGATGAGGTAGGCCCGCAGAGAGTTCGCCCGGTCTATCTGCACTTGCTTGAAGTGGCTTCCACGAGCGAGCGCACCCTGTGCAGCTCCCACATCAGCTTCTGCAACGTTCCTGCAGCCTGAGTTGCTAGTGCGGCAGCCTGAATGATCCGCTCCGGTGCGAGATCGTCAGCCTCCCGGATTTGCAGCACCAGCAGATTCATTGAACAGCCCACGGAATTGCTGAGCTTGTGAGCGTGTTCCTCAATCTTTGATAAGAGATCGAGAAGAGCGGGCGTCCGCGCCTCTTCGGCGTTTGTCATCACAAGTGCTGGGGCCATGCCCGTACCAACGGGCCGAAATAGGACTCGAATGCCTTTCGCCCAACTATCGGTTCTGATGAATCCAAGGTGTACATCCGCACGTTTTCGAGCAAGTATTCCAAAAACCGCTTGCTTCCAGTGGCGTACGCTTTGAGGGATGCGCGCATTGCATTTTCCAGCTTTGGGTCCAACTTCCCGTCACCGGCCATAGCCACCTCCAGTTGGCAATTGATTGGGAAAAAGGATTCCGTCCTTCTCCGCCCGGCATTAGAACGCGTCATGTGGTGGACATGTCTACTGACTATGTGGAGAGAAGGAAATGGCCGAAAGGACAGCTGGCAAGAGAACAGGGCCTGACTGTCCGGCTGGATAATTTTTTTAGCTTGACAGGACAGTACTTTGTCAATAAAAGACATAACTTCTTAGAGCTTGGCTTTGGGAACCTACCCCTTCCATCCGGGATCCGGATTGGAGCCTGAGTGCCATGGCCGTCCCCGACAAAAGGATTTTGGTCTGTCTGGTGGAACGCAATTCCCTTGCGGCCGCTCAGCTTCGTCTCATCCTGCGTAGGGATCCCAACTTGAGAATTAGTTCCGAAGAAGATTTAAGCCGAATCCTTAGGTCAGAGGCGCCACAGGTGTCGGTCCTTGTTTTGGACGAGGGGACCTTTGCTGCCCCACTGGACAAGTACCTGCATGTTTTTGAAACCCGCCACTCCGGAACAAAGGTGATCTTGCTGAATGAGGAATGGTCGAAGAATAATATTTGCCGGCTGTTGTCTAAAGGGGCTGACGGGTTTCTGCGCTATTGCGATGTGACCGAATGTCTACCGCGGGCAATCCGGGTTGTTTCTGAGGATCACATTTGGGTAGAACCGGAAGTGCTTGAACTTTATGTACGTTACTCTCGAAGGCTCGCTCGGGACGGAAAGGCAGGCGGTGACGGGTTGACGATGCGCGAGCAAGATATCGTTGAACTTGTACAGCGTAATCTCTCAAACAAAGAGATCGGCAGTAAGTTGAGCATTAGCCCCAGCACAGTGAAATTCCATCTCGCCAGAATTTTTTCGAAGTTGGGCGTCAGGGACAGACATTTGCTTGCTTCGCTCAGAACATCGGGTGTCCTTTCTCCACTGTCACTGTAATGCGACCAAAGCGGGTTGGTCTCTTGCTTCTCGCTCGGGCCGTCGGCTTGTCCTTGCCATTAACTCCGGGCGGGCGGCGCAGCCTTGCGTTTCTGGTTCCGGGTTGGGATGCAGGTTCCCCATCATTCCCGCTTGTCCTGAGCTCGGCGAAGGAGCTTTTCGGCAAAGGTGGGGCTTTCGGCTCTCTTCAGTTGATCGACTCCGGCTCGATCCCTCTCCGCCTCCCACCTGCCCTGAGCGTGCGAAGGGTTTACCCTGCCCACTCTGCGAGGGTAAAGCCGATGCCGAAGGAAAATCCCCACACGCAACCTGAAGTGTTGGTGTCCCAACTTCATCTCCCACTTGGCCCCCGGGCCAGCCGCTCTGCGGTGAGCTCATTCGAAGTCAACGCCCGTCAGTCGCCAAAACACAGGCTCTGCCACGATTCGGATGCCATATTCCCGCTCCTTCTTCGCTTTGCCGGACATGGAGTCGGGATCTGCTGTGACGAGCATATCCAAGTTCTGCGTAACACTCTTCTTAACCACCATCCCCTTCTTGATGGCAAGCTCCTCGGCAAATTCACGGGGCGGAACCTCACCTTGGATTCGGCACGTGAACTCCCCGGTGAAACATATTGACTTGCCCGCCAACGACTCCTCCGATGCCAACACGCGACCGACACTGTTACCCTGGATATCCTCAATCGTCCGATTCAAAAACCCTTTTGGCGTACTGAGAAGCCGTTCCACTTCCTCAAGATCTTTTCTTTCTGCTGGAGTGATGACACGATCCGCCAAAGCTACACAGACCAAGTTTCGCAAATAAGCCTGATGTGCTCCCGTCACCATTTCTTGAGAAAGTCCTAGGGTGTTCGCGACCTCATACAGCATTTCTGACTCGCCTGGGATAATACGTCGGTCTTCCAGAACCCTGTCAAGGAGTGCGAGGTATTCATCCAATTCCGGCTCTGAGGCAGCAGCCCTTGGCAAGCGGGTCACCATCTTCTCTAAGAAGGAAGGCTGTTCGGCACGCCTCATTTCCGCCTGACTGCGAGTTAGAGTTTTCCGGCTGAGGGGAAGCACTGGCCATGATTCTCTTGCTGGGGGAGGGGGTTCAACTTGAAAAGATGATGCTCCAGTCGTAATCCGCCGAAGGCATTCAATGAAAAGCCTAGCCGTTGCTTCAGCATCATGGTAAGCGGAATGCGAACCATGCTGTCGGATGCCGAAGTGACTACAACAAACGGAGAGTTTGCGTCCTGGAAGATCGGGATCGGCCCTTCTGGCCAGCTGCATCGTACAAAGGAGGACTGCGGCATCTGGTAGACCGAACCCCATACGTCGACACTCCGACTCAAGGAATCGAAAGTCAAACGTCACGTTGTGCCCAACCACCACAGCCCCGGCAATCCGTGAAATCACGTCACCCGCGATCTCATCAAAGGTAGGTGCTCCCAGCACGAGGCTGGCAGTGATCCCGTGAATATGCGTGGGGCCAATATCCCGGTTTGGGTTGACCAACGAACAATACTCGTCCAGCCGCTTAGCACTCGCGTCCATCCGAATAACAGCGATTTCCACGATTCGATCGTGCCTCTCGGGATATAGACCGGTCGTCTCGACATCCACGACGGCGTATTCAAGAGGTGCAGTTGCCTGACTTTGATGAGGCGACGGGCTTGCGACTCGCCGAAACCATCCTGCCAAATCCATTCCAGTCCTCCTTGCGCATTCTAGGGGACCTATCCTGGAATTTCCAATTTCAACTTTGCATTGGTATACCAATCGGCGGGTGGCGCAGCCTCGCGCTCCTGGTTTTAGGGTGCGTGTGCCCCCCCCGACATCTTAACCCCACGGTGAACTACCGCAGTGGTATTATCCCACCATGGCGGGCGAAGAGTGAAAAGAAGGAGATGATCCGCAGGGTGATGCGTGGGCCACACGCCTCAGCTTCTGAGCGGTTATTTTGTCTTCCAGCATTTTCGGCGGACTATATCACTTCCTCAGAACGGCGACGAGGCCAGTGATAACACCCAAAAGCCCCGCGAGCGCGCTGATGATCGGGAGCCATAGTTTTACGCTTCGCGTCGTAGCCTCAAAGCGCCTTCCCTTTTCTTCGTCGATCAGTTTGCGGACATGAGCGCGACCCTTCGGGGTAAACCACACGCGTCTACCATCATCAGCGAAAAACCACATATCCTTATCAGAAAGTGGTGGGATCTCAACATCGACGGACCGTGTTTCATGTATAAGCCGGCTCCCTACGACTGCGTCGATCTCTCTTTCGATATCTCGGCCTGTAAAGTATTCTTCTGCATCAAGCGTGTCTACTTCATCGCTTCGAGCCTTCTCTTCTAAGAGCTTATTTCGATGTTTCTTATAGGATCGGTGATGGGCGCGTAGCTGGCGGTTGAGCTTCCAAAGCTCGAACATAATGAGTCGGATGTTACGCCAAAACTCGTTACGGTGGGTAGCCGGGTGCCCGGCTCTCTACTGTACTTCCCTCTGTGCCTCCGGTTTCTGGAGTCCGATCGGTGGTCCCGCTCCTCCGGGATTCCGGCCTGCCGGAAACTCCACCGGAGTCCTGATACCGGACCTCCCTACCTCTGTGCCCTCCGTGGTAAATTCTTGATTCTTCTTCCGTCACAATTTGCAACTCTCCGCTGCTTCCTGCCTGTACTCCCCTCCCGTTTTTCATAACCCCCACGACTAGGCGTTCTGCCCGCCTTCCACCCAAATCCCTCATTTTTTCATTGACTTCTGGTTACCACTACGATACTATCCACCAGGTGACTGAAAGATGCCACTCGCGATCTCCTTTCTATCCGATTTCCACTAACCACTATCCACCAACCACTCGCTTGTCCCGAGCAAAGTCGAGGGCTCGCTATCCACTTCCCCCTAACTCCTTTCCCATGCTGACTTTCCAGAACCGCGTCCGCAACTCAGCATCCGGCCAGGATGCTGACCCTGAGCGAGTCCGCCGCGGCGGACGAGTCGAAGGGCCCGCCCCACTCAATATGGAAGGAGATTCTCTTCGTAAGTCGTTTGCAATGCTTACTCACAAAAACTGCGCCTGTAACTCCTTTACAATGAATGCTTACGCACCTCCGGCCCGCAAGTCCCCTGGAATGAATGGTTGCAAAGACACCCCCTAGGGGGGTACCCCACCCCGCACCTGCTGTCTGACCTGATCCCGCCCCCGCGGGACGAAGCGAGCCAAGGACAATAAGGAGAAGGTCTCCATGGACCCAGCCAAGCACGACACCCGTTGCCAGTTCACCAACTCTGAGGGTAGGCGTTGCCGGACCGACCGCTCCAGCGACCATCCCTCCCTCTGCTCCTACCACCTCCACCGGCAGCCACGCGAGGCTACATCCCCCGAAGATCTAGCCCCCGAGCTACTCGGCCCGCTGGAAGACTTCCGCAGCGCCGCCGCTGTCAACTATGCGCTCGGAAAGCTGCTCCTGCTCCAGGCCAGCAACCGCATAGCCCCCCGCAATGCCGCGGTTCTCGCCTACACTTGCCAGCTTCTGCTGCAAAGCATCTCCGACGTCCGCCGCGAAATCTCCTGGTCCTACAATTCCGACCAGGCCGACCGGAAGGTTCGCAACGATCTCGACGCAACTTCTTCCCTTCTGGAGATCCCGAATCCCGCTCGGCGCCGCGCATGATACCCGAACTCCCACTCACCACTCGTCACTCGCCACTCGCCACTTCCTTCGGCCGCAAATTGACGCCACCCGCCACCGCCCCGTATAGTACGAAGTTTACTCCCATGACCAGAGAGATCCCCAAGGCGTACGAGCCACAGGAAATCGAGCACAAGTGGGCCCAGGCGTGGTACCAGCAGCAATTGTTCCGCGCCGACCCGCAGACGCCCGGTGAGATGTTCTCCATCGTCATCCCCCCACCCAACGTTACCGGGTCGCTGCACATCGGCCACATGCTGGACCACACCGAAATTGACATCCTCACCCGCTGGCACCGCATGCGCGGGCACAACGCGCTTTTTCTCCCCGGCACCGACCATGCCAGCATCTCCACCCAGCGCGTGGTGGTGCGCCAGCTCGCCGCGCAAGGGATTGACTATCGCGCGCTGGGCCGCGAGGAGTTCGAGAAGAGAGTCTGGCACTGGAAGGAAGAATCCGGCGGCGAAATCACCCGGCAGATGGTGGCCATCGGAGACAGTTGCGACTGGACGCGCGAGCGTTTCACCATGGACCCGGGTCTCTCCAATGCCGTGATGGAGGTTTTCGTCCGCCTCTACGAAGAAGGCCTGATCTATCGCGGGCGGTACATTGTCAATTGGTGCCCGAGTTGCCTCACCGCCATCAGCGACCTCGAGACCATCCATCAGGAGCGCGATGGCAAGCTGTGGTACTTCCGCTATCCGGTGATCGGCACCACCGAGCATCTGGTCATCGCCACCACCCGGCCGGAGACCATGCTCGGCGATACCGCTGTGGCCGTTCACCCCGATGACGAACGCTATCGCCATCTCGTCGGCAAGAAAGTCCTTCTCCCGTTGATGAACCGCGAAATCCCGGTGATCGCGGACAGCTTTGTGGACCGCGAATTCGGTACCGGCGCGGTGAAGATCACCCCCGCGCACGACCCCAACGACTTCGAGGCCGGCAAGCGCCACAACCTGCCTGAAATTGACGTGATGTCCGAAGACGGTCACATGAGCGCCGCCGCCGGAGCTTATGCCGGCCTCGACCGCTTCGCCGCCCGCAAGCGCGTGGTCGAAGACCTCACCAAACTGGGCCTGGTCGAGCGCGTCGAGCCGCACCGCCACGCCGTGGGCACTTGCGACCGCTGCAAGACTGACGTCGAGCCCCGGCTGTCGAAACAGTGGTTTGTGAAGATGAAGCCGCTGGCCGCCCCAGCCATCCGCGTGGTCGAGGACGGCGAAATCCTGATCACCCCGGAAAACCGCCGCACCGAATATCTCAACTGGATGAACAACATCCGCGACTGGTGCATCTCCCGCCAGCTCTGGTGGGGACTTCAAATCCCCGCATGGCACTGCCGCGACTGCGGCGGCATCACCGTGGCGCGCACCACGCCTGCAAAATGCCAGGCGTGCGGTTCGGCGCATATCGAACGCGATCCGGACGTGCTGGACACCTGGTTCAGCGCCGCGCTGTGGCCTTTTTCCACCATGGGTTGGCCGGAAGAGACCGCGGACCTGAAGAGGTATTACCCCACCACGCTGCTCATCACCGGCTACGACATTTTGTTTTTCTGGGTGGCGCGGATGATCGTCATGGGGCTGAAGTTCACGGGCAAGGTTCCCTTCCGCACGGTTTATTTGCACTCGCTGGTGCTCAACGCCGAAGGCGTCAAGATGTCCAAGTCCAAAGGCACGGGCATTGACCCCATCGAGCTGAACAAGCGCTTTGGCACCGACGCCATGCGCTTCACCCTGGCCAGCATGGCCGCGCCGGGAACGGACATCATCCTCAGCGACGACCGTCTGCTCGGCTCGCGGGCCTTCGCCAACAAAATCTGGAACGCCGCGCGCTTCTTGTTTGTGAACCTGGAAAAGGCCGAAGCCTCCGGCGTCACGCTCGAAGAACTGGCCGGTCCGGAAATCCGCGCCGCCGCGCCCTACCGCCGCGGCGCCCAGTTGGAACTGGCCGACCGCTGGATTTTTTCGCGCCTGGCGCATTCCGTGGCCGAGGTGAACGCCGCGCTGAAGGAATATCGCTTCCATGAAGCCGCGCACGTGGTCTATCACTTCTTCTGGGGCGAGTTCTGCGACTGGTACATCGAGTGGGTAAAGCCGCGGCTGACCTCGGGCAGCCGGGAAGAATTGCTGGCCGCGTGGCGCAATCTCTTCGCCGTCTTCGAATCAGCACTGCGGCTGCTCCACCCGCTGATGCCCTTCCTTACTGAAGAACTCTGGCACCGGCTGCCGCAGCGCGCGGGAGCAAAGTCCATCGCCCTCCAGCGTTTTCCGGAAATCCCGGCGACGTTGCTGGACCCGGCGGCGGAAAAAGAAATGGCGCTGTTGCAGGAAATCATCGCCGCGGCGCGAAATGCGCGCGCGGACCTCAAGCTCGACGCCAAACGCAAAGTTGCCGGAGACTTTTTCGCCGCCGGGGATGAAACACGAACCCTGGTGCAATCCCACCTTGATCCCATCCTGCGGCTCGCCTCGCTCTCCACTCTGCACATTCTGCCCCCGGGGGCCGGCCGCCTCGACCCATCGCAGGGCGCCGTGCGCGCCTCGACCGGCTTCGAATTGCGCATCCCCTTCGGTGAAGCCGTTGACCTGAAGACTGAAGTAGCCAAGCTCAGCAAGGAGCGCGACCGCCTGGCCCGCGATATTGAATCCAAGACGCGGCGCCTTGCCGAGGAGAGCTTCCGCAGCAAGGCGCCGGCAGAAATCGTGAAAGGGCTGGAGACCACGCTCCAGGAGCGCCGCGCCGAGCACCACCAAATCTCCGAGCGGCTTGCCCAACTTGAAAAGGCGCTACAATTGCGCCGATGAACCGATGACCGTACCCGTCGAAACCCGCGATCAGTCTTCGTCCGGCTCCGGTGAAATCCACTGGGACGCGCCGGAGATGCTCTTCTGTCTGCACGCCGCGCTGGACGAGGATCTGGGTCCCGGCGACGTCACCGCGATTTCAATCGTCCCCGCAGACGCGGTAGCCAGCGCCAAGTTGGTCGCCAAGCAGGAGCTGGTGCTGGCCGGCTTGCCGCTCTTCGAGCGCGTTTTCTGGGCGCTGAGCCAGGAAGTCGCCATAGAACATTACTTCGCTGACGGAGACCTGGTCGCGGCAGGCGCGGTCATTGCGCGGCTGGAAGGTCCCGGCCGGCCCATCCTCTCCGCCGAGCGAACCGCGTTGAATTTTCTCTCGCATCTTTCCGGAGTGGCCACGCTCACACGCAAATTCACCGAGCAGGTCACCGGCACGCGCGCGCTCATCCGCGACACGCGCAAGACCATGCCCATGCTGCGCGCCCTGGAAAAGTACGCGGTGCGCGCGGGCGGTGGCCGCAACCACCGCTTCGGACTCTTTGACGCCGTGCTGATCAAAGAAAACCACATCGCCGTGGCCGGCAGCGTAGCCGAGGCGGTGCGCCGCGCCCGTGCCGGGCAGCCCGGAGTAATCGCTGATCCGCAGGAGATGACCGCTTACGAATCTTTCCGCGCTCCACAGATCGGCGCCGGTGTTCCCATTCAAGTGGAAGTGCGCAATGAAACGGAGATGCGCGAGGCGCTGGCCGCCGGCTCAGAAGGCTTGTTGCTGGACAACCTCGATCCGCAGGAGGCCAGGCGCCTGGTTGACATTGCCCGCTCGGCGAATCCCGGCTGCGTGATCGAGGTTTCCGGCGGAGTGAATCTCGGCAATGTGCGCGCCTTCGCGGAGTCTGGCGCCGACTTCATCGCCATCGGCGCGCTGACGCATTCCGCGCCCGCCGCAGATTTGAGCCTGCTTGTGGAATGGGCTGGCGTCGAGTAAGCTCCCCGCGGTGATGCGGTGGCTCCTTCAGCGCGCACATATCCGGGCACTACCGACCCCAAGATTTTCTCTCTGCTCGGGCTGCTTTCCGCCAATCCCCTGCTGGTGATCAGCGGCGCGCGCATGGCGCGGCACATCGGCGTAAGCCGCACGACGGTGTGGCGCTGGCTGGGCAAGCTGCGCGCGCTGGGCGTGCAGGTGAAAGGTCATCCGCGCACCGGCTACCACATCGAGAGAGCTCCCGACGTGCTGATGCCGGCGGCCATCCGCCGCCGCATGGCCGGCACCACCCTCGCCCGGCACATCTACCACTTCTTCGTCATCGGGTCGACCAACGACGTGGCCCTCGAGCTGGGGCAGGCGGGCGAGGCCCACGGCGCGCTGGTGCTTGCCGAGCAACAGAGTGCCGGGCGGGGCCGCGTCGGCCGCGCGTGGCATTCCGAAAAATCAAGCGGCATCTACATGACCATCCTCCTGCGGCCCGCGGTCTCGCCGATGCAGGCGCCTCTGTTGACGCTGCTGGCGGGCCTGGCGGCGCGCGATGCCGTCCTCGACCAGACCGGCCTCGCCTGCGACATCCGCTGGCCCAACGATCTGCTCCTCAACGGCAAGAAAATCGGCGGCATCCTCACGGAGATGAACGCAGAGCCGGACCGCGTGCATTTTGTGGTCATCGGCATCGGGCTAAACGTGAATCACGCGAAAATGCCCGCTGAGATCGAGACGATTGCCACGTCGCTGCGAATCGAAACGGGTCATACCTATTCACGCGTCGAGCTGCTGGTGCGCCTGCTCCATCACCTGGAAACTTATTACCAGCGCTTTCTGAACGAGGGCAGCGCCCCATTGGTGGCGCGGTTTGCCGAGGTGTCCAGCTATTTCCGCGGCAAACGCGTGCGCATCAGCACGCCGACGGAGACATACACCGGCCTCACGGCAGGCCTGGAGCCGAGCGGCCTGCTGCGCGTGGAGCGCGAGGACGGCCGCACCGAACCGGTGTTGGCAGGTGATGTCCATGAAGCCTAGCAGGGCGTTTGCGAATTGCCCTTGCTTGTCATTACTTCACTCGAAGCCGGTGACCACGGCTTTGGCGCTGTAGAGAGGTCACGCCATGCTGCTGACGATTGATGTAGGAAACACCAACACCGTGCTGGGTGTCTACCGCGACGCCGAATTGGTCGCCCACTGGCGCCTGACTACCGCGCGCAATCAGACCGTGGACGAATACGGCATTCTTACTCGCAGCTTGTTCGATCACGCCGCCATCGAACGCTCCGCGATTTCCGGAATCATTGTCAGCTCCGTGGTGCCGCCGCTGAACTCCATCTTGGCGGAGATGGCGGAAAAATATTTCGGGAAGAAAGCGCTTTTCGTTGAGCCCGGCGTGCGCACGGGCGTCCCGGTGCTCTACGACAACCCGTCGGAGGTTGGGGCCGACCGGATTGTCAACGCCGCGGCAGCCTTCGAGGAGTATGGGGGACCCTGTATCGTGGTGGACTTTGGCACCGCGATCACCTTTGACGCCATCTCCGAGAAAGGAGAATACCTGGGCGGAGTGATCGTGCCGGGCATTGGAATCGCGTCCGAGGCGCTGTTTGCCCGCGCGGCGCGGCTGTCGCGCGTGGAGATTAAAGACCCGGGAAAGATCATCGGCACCAACACCGTCGCGTCCATGCAGGCGGGGCTCTACTACGGATATGTGGACCTGGTGGACGGCATCTTGACGAGGATCAAAGCGGTGCTGGGCGAGAAGTCGCGTGTGGTGGCCACGGGAGGACAGGCTGCGCTTGTCGCCCGCGGCTCAAAGCACATCGAGCTGGTGAACGACTTCCTGACCCTGGAAGGCTTGCGCATTATCTGGGAGAGGAATCGCGAGAGCAAGACCGCCGCCCCGGCGCAAAGAAAAACTTCATCGCGCCGTGGCAACTGAGATCCACTTCTTGTCATTGTGGAGCTATATGCGGCGGGACTTCCACAGAAACCATGTGGCCACACTGCGGTACGGCCTCCAGGGCTCGGCCAACTTTTCCATCTTTTTTGCCGAAGGCAGCTTGCGAAGTTTGTAAGCCAGGCGGATAGCGTGCTGCAATCCCAGGTCTCCCACCGGCAATACGTCCCGGCGCCCCAGGGAAAAAATCAGAAACATTTCCGCGGTCCAGCGGCCGATCCCTTTCACCTGCGTGAGCAACAGGATGACCTCTTCGTCCGGGACGCTATCCAATGTGTCGAGCCGCAGAATGCCGTCGGAAGTCTTGAGGGCCAGGTCGCGAATATAGGTCATCTTCTGACGGGAGAGCCCGGCGGCGCGCATCTTTCTGCGCGGCGTCTTGAGGATCTCTTCAGGGCGCGGATACTTCGCTTTGCTGTGTTCGTCGCCGGCGGAATAGATGGCCCAGAAGCGTCGGGAAATTGTTTGCGCAGCCTTGAGAGCAAGTTGCTGGTAGATGATGGCGTCGGCGAGTGCGCCGAAGCGTTCCGGATCCTGCTCGCGGCCGAGCCGGCAGGGCCCCACGCGCTCGATGGACCGGCGCAAGACGGGGTCAACGCGCTTCAGGTGGCGGACGGCAGAGGAATAGTTCACAGGCGAGATACGATATCCGCGTGCCGGGAAATCCGCAAGGAGACCGCCAGCCTCTCTGGGTCCCGTACGTGGCTCGCGGAGTGTTAGAATGTCCGCCCGTGTCTACTGGTTTCAACTATTTCAACTACTTCACGGAAATCGAGGAGTACTTCTGGCGCAAGCGCGGCGCGCAGATGCTGGTCTCCCCGCTGGACTGGGCCATCCTGGAAAGTTGGCAGAAGGCCGGCATCCCGCTCGAATCTGTCCTCAAAGGCATTGACAGCGCATTTGAGAGCTATGCTCGGTCGAAGCGGGGAGCGGGCGGCCGTCCGCTCAAAAGCCTGGCCTATTGCGTTGACGCCGTCCTGGAGGCTGCCGCGCAAGCCAAGGAAGCTTCGGTGGGCGCAGGACCGCGGCCGACAGCCACGCGGTCTGAGGAAACGTTTACGCGCGACGAATTGCGCAGCTACCTCACCAAAATGCGCGACCGGCTGAAGCTCGGCGGAGGCAAATTGCGAGACAGCGCCGCGCCCCTCGCCGCGCAGATTGCCGACATCGCCGAGCGTGTGGCGCGCTGCCTCGCGCTGCTCGATTCTCCCGCAGCGCTCGACCTGGAAGACTTGGAGCGCAGGCTCACCGTGCTCGAGGACAAGCTCTACGCGGCGCTCACGGCAGCGGCGGAGGAACAGATCACGCTGGACATTCGCAGGGAGATGGACCGGGCGCTCTCCGCGTATCGCCGCAAGATGAGCGCGGAGCATCTGGCCATGCTCGAGCAGCAATATCTGCGGCGGAGCCTGTTCGAGCGGTACGATCTGCCGCGCCTGAGCCTGTTCTATTTGACATGAGGTGGCGAAGGGATGAGTCCTTTGGCCAAAGTGTGTACCCTTGCCTCCGGTGCTCAGCAATCGAATGAAAAACGAGTCCTGCGAAAGTGAACGTTAAGATCGAAAAGCTGGTGTACGGCGGGGACGGCCTGGCGCATGCCGATGGCCGGACAGTCTTTGTGCCCTTTGTTCTTCCGGACGAGGTGGCCGCGGTCCGCCTGGTGCAGGAGAAAAAGAAATTTGCGCGCGGGCGGGTCGAAATGCTTCTGGAACCTTCGCCCCTGCGCGTTGCCGCGGCCTGCGCCCACTTCGCACGCTGTGGTGGCTGCCACTACCAGCACATTCCCTATGATGCCCAGCTCCGCTTCAAAGTCGAGATACTCCGCGAGACCCTATCGCGTCTGGGCCGGGTGAAATTCGAAGGCGAGATCACCGCGCATCCTTCTCCGCCGCTGGGTTATCGCAACCGCGCGCAATGGAAAGTCCGGCGCCTCCCCGGCGGCCCGGCGCCGGCCATCGGATACTTCGAAGCCGGGTCCACCGCCCTCTGTGCAGCCGAGGAATGCCCGGTGCTCTCGCCCTGCCTGGTGACGGCGCTCGATGCGTTTCGCGCGCTGCTGCGCGCCGGCGCGCTGGCCTCACTCCTCGAGGTGGAAGCCTTTGCTGACGCCGAAGATGAAAAGCTGCTGGTGACGGCATCGTTCACCTCTCTGGAAGGCGTCTCTTTTGAGTCCACGGCAAAAATCGTGCGTGACGCCGTCCCCGGCGTGGAAAGCCTTCTGCTCCACGACGCCAGCCGCGATCGCTTCGAACTGATCGGGCCGGGCTTTCTGCATACTCGCGCCGGAGATTATCAATACCGCGTCGGCCATTTGTCCTTCTACCAGGTAAATCGTTTTCTGATTGAGGACCTGATGCGTTCCGCGACCGCAGGCGCAGCGGGCAAGCTGGCGCTCGACTTGTTTGCCGGCGTGGGACTGTTCTCGGTGCCGCTGATGCGCAGCTTTGAGCGCGTGATGGCGGTGGAAGGCAATCCTGCCGCGGCGCGCGATCTGGATGTGAACCTGGCTTCGCCCGGGGCGCAGGGCGGGGGTGAGGCTCGGGGGATCAATCAGGACGTGGAGCCATTCCTCCAGCACCACCGCGAGATTCCGGACCTGGTCCTGCTCGACCCGCCACGCGCTGGCCTTTCCTCCCAGGCAGTCGAATGCCTGGTGAAGATGGCGCCGCTGGAGATCCGCTACGTCTCTTGCGACCCGGCCACCCTGGCGCGCGACCTAGGCGCGCTTTCTCCGGCGTACGAGCTGGTTGGCGTGGAGCTGTTCGATCTTTTCCCGCAGACGTATCATGTGGAAGCGCTGGTGCGGCTGAAGCGGCGCGAGTAACCACGGTGAGAACTCCTGCAGTCCTGATGGTCGCGGCCTTTGCCGCGGGTATTGCGCTGGGCGGCGCAAAAGAACTTTTCCCCGCGGTGTGGATTGCGCTGGCGGCGGTTGCGCTGCTTGCCGGGCTCTGGGCGCTGCGGCGGGACATGCTGCGCGCCGCATGCTGCGCGGCGCTGGTGGCCTGGCTCTTCCTCGGCGGCTTGGCGGTGAAGCTCGAACAGGCTGCGCGCCCCGCCGACAACGCCGCGACGCTGATATTGTCCGGCCGCCTCGACGCCAGCGAGCCGCTGCGCTGGCGCGGCAGGCTGCGCTCGAATCCTCTCCGTTTGCCGGACGGTATCCGCTACGAGGTGGACCTCGACGAGGTCGAAGCTGCGGGCGCGCGCATCCCCATATCCGGCGGTCTGCGCGCCAGCCTCCCGGACAATCCGAAAGTCTCCGAGCCTCCTCCCGCTTTGCGCGCCGGCGACCGCGCCGAATTTTTGGTGCGCGCGCGTCCCCCGCGGAACTTCCTCGACCCTGGCGCGTTTGACGCGCGCCGCTCTATGCGACGCCTGGGGATCGATGTGTTGGGAACACTGCGCGGGCCGGAGCTGGTGCAAAAGCTTGCTGAGCCGCCGCCTGGCTGGCCGCACCGCTTCGCGCGGCTGCGTGGCCGTTTGCTGGAGCGTCTCGACACGCTGTTTGCCGAGGCGCCGGAGCGCGCCGCGGTACTCCGCGCCATGCTGCTGGGCGATCGCAGTTTTGTGGACCACGATTTGGCCGTCGAGTTCCAGAAAACGGCGGTGTATCACGTCCTGGTGATTGCCGGACTGCACGTGGCTGCGCTGGCAGGGTTTGTGTTCTGGCTGGGCAGGCGGGTGCGGCTAAACCTGGAGTGGACCGTCCTGCTCACCCTTTTGGTCCTGGCTTTCTACCTGGCTGTGGTCGAGGACCGGCCGCCGATCTTGCGCGCCGGCCTGATGGCTTCGCTGGCCATGGGAGCGTTGCTCTTCTATCGCCGCATCGAGTTGTTGAACACGGTGGCCCTGGCGGCGTTGGCGCTTCTCGCCGCGAGGCCCTCGTCGCTGGCGGATCCCAGCTTTCAGCTCTCTTTTTGCGCGGTGGGAACGATTGGCGCGCTTGGCGTGCCGTGGATCGAGCGCAGCAGCGAGCCCTTCCGCCGCGCGTTGTCGCACCTCGAAGATGTGACTCGCGACCCGTCACATTCGCCTGCCGCAGCGCAATTCCGCTTGGATGTGCGCGCGGCTGCGGCTTGGCTCGCCGCACACTGGCCGGCCCGGCTCGCGCCAGGCGGGCCCGCGGGATCTGTCCCCTGGGCGGCGCGGCTGGTGGCCTGGCCGTGCGCCGCGGCGTTGCGCGTCTGGGAGCTGTGCATCATCTCTTTTGTAATTCAGGTGGGGATGCTCGCTCTTCTGGCGGTCTATTTCCACCGCGTCAGTCTCGCCGGGCCGGTGGCGAATATCCCTGCGGTGGTCCTGGTGGGAGTTCTTGTGCCGCTGGGGTTTCTGGCACTGGCGGTGAGCTTCCTGTGGATGCCGCTGGCCGCTCCGCTGGTGAAGGCGGCAGGAATTCTTGTCGCCGCGCTGGTGCGCATCGTGGGATGGTTTGCGGGACACGCCGCGTTCTCCTACCGCATCCCCGGGCCGCCGCTCTGGCTGCTGGCGGCATTTTTTCTTGCCCTCGCGCTGCTGGGAGTTTCCGCGCACCGGGTCGCGGAGAGCGCTCGCGCCCCGGCGCTCAGGCTGCGGCGAACCGAGCGGGTGCTGGGCGGTGTTTTGGCCGGTCTGGTTCTCTGCGTGGCGACATTTCCGTTTGCGCCGGATTTACCGCGCGGCCGCCTGGAAGCAACCGTGCTCGACGTCGGTCAGGGAGATGCGATTTTTCTTTCATTCCCTGGAGGCCACACCATGCTGGTGGATGGCGGCGGTTTACCAACCTATGGCCGCGCGCATGGCCAGGAACGCTATCACGGCTTCGACGTTGGCGAAGAGGTGGTGTCCCCTTATCTGTGGGCGCGAGGGATAAAACACCTGGACGTGGTGGCGCTGACCCATGCGCATCAAGACCATCTCGGCGGGCTCCGCGCTGTCCTGGACAATTTTTCCGTGGGCGAGCTGTGGGTCAGCCGCGACATCGACACGCCGGTGTTCCGCGCTCTGTTGGCCGAAGCGCAAGCGCGAGGCACGCTGGTGGTCGCTCACCACCGCGGAGACACTTTCGCCTGGGATGCTGTTGCCGGGCGGATCCTCTGGCCCCAGTTGCTTGGAACCGTCACCCGGCCCACAAATAATGATTCGCTGGTCATCCGGCTGGAATATGGCCGGGTGGCGATGTTGTTGCCGGGAGATATCGAACAGCAGGTGGAGCGTCAACTCCTGGAAATGCATGAATCACTTGCGGCCGACTTCCTGAAGATTGCGCACCACGGGAGTAAGACTTCCACCACACCGGAGTTTCTGGCCGCGGTCGCGCCGCGGATCGAGGCGATCTCCGCGGGCGAAGGCAACCCTTATGGGCATCCAAACGTCACAGTGCTGGATGAGCTCGCCGGCAAAGGCGCGCGGCTGCTGCGCACAGATCGCGACGGAGCCATCACCGTATTGAGCGATGGCCGATCGCTTCGCGTCAGCAGTTTCGCCGGCGGCAACAGTCCATAACATGCGCACTGCGGTAGTGGGTCAGTTTCCGGTTTGCCCGTCATCTGGCAGTAATCAAACGGATGTGTGAGCATCCGCGCGGATTGCTCCCAGTATGCCGACTTCCCGTTACAAGTCAGCTCGATGAGTGAGTTGATGATTACGCGCCTATTCCTCCTGTGTCGCTGATGTAAATTGAGGATAATTGAGAACACCCAATAGAGTTCAAAGGTATAACACAGAAGGACGACACGGTTTTCTAAGTCGCCGCTGTCGCCATCTTGTCGGGTCACATTTCCGGTTCGGGAGAGCATATGAGCGCACGGAGTTCGGATTCCGTCACTGAGTACGTCAAGGACTACGAATGTCTGATAAAGGGAATCGAGTTTTTTCTGGGACTCCAGCAGGAGATCGTAAAGCAAGGAAACATTGAGGCGATTCGCCGCCGCTATGAACAGCATCCAGAAGACAAGTTTTGCCACATCTACCGGCCTGGCACTCGTGAAATGGTTCTCTGTCGCAGATCTGGCATTGAAGCGATAGAGCGAATGGCGATCAGACTCATCACGGAGACGCCTAGCGGCCATGATCTGAGTCGAAAACGTATTGCAGAGATCATCTCTGAGAGGATCCTGCAGGTTGCAATTGACCGCGTTACGGATGATGAAGAACTTGTGCAGACGCTGAAGACCTACGTCGGAGCATCAGAAGCCGAACATATAGAAGCCTCATACCGATTTCCGTGCGTACTTCTGCACTGCGGCCCGACCCATCCAGACTTCGCCCAACCTCCCCCTGATCAATTTGCTTTAGGGCCTGTGACTTTCCAACGATTTCAAGTATTTGCTAACGGCTTCAGCCAAGCTGTTCAGGGGGGCGAGAAGACTGCGGACGAGAAAGCACTAGACTTGTTTTCGCAGAGCGGAGAGAAGTATGGGTGGGTGGCATCGGTGAAAATCCCACGGTGTGCTCCCGACGTATCGCGGCGAAGGGCGGAGGAGATCGTTGAAGCAGCAATTAATCTCTTGAAGGTCTTCATTGGCCTCCGTTATGCGAGGTCGATGAGGCTTCCGCACACTGCGCCATCAAGAAACCGCGAAACTTGTGTGCTCATCGATATCGACAATAAGGTGAAATGGACGTGGCACGGCCCCTCATTGGAAGGCGCGCTAGTTGCCGGTGACCCAGTGGGAGGAATTGCCCCATGCGTCAGACGTTTTGCCTCTGACCTGCTGAATAAGAGTCTCTCAGGAAACCGTAACGAGGCGACTACGAGACTGCTCGACGCTCTTAGATGGTTCGGAGACGCCTCGTTCGAGGAATCGGGAGGTGTGCAGATCGTAAAGTGGATTGCAGCGCTTGAGAGACTCACCGCGACAGAGCGGTTATATAAAGGCGTGACACACAATTTCTGTAAGCGGGTGGCACTTCTTGCGAGCGGTCTAGGAACAGGCCAAGTCGAAGATGCTTACAGAGACGCCCACCG
>JBGPJC010000036.1:0-31371 GCA_041485165.1 Terriglobia bacterium
CGTTCAAGAACTACTTCACCGATCCGGAGCGGGCCGAGGCGGCCATCAAGTTGGTGTTGCGCGAGAAAAAGGTCACCAACTACGAGCTCACCGCGCGCGCCCGGGACGGCAAGAAAACAGTGGTGTCCTACAATGCCACCACCTTCTACGACCGGGATAGGACTCTGCAGGGCGTGTTCGCCGCAGCGCGCGACGTCACCGAGCGCAAAGGTCTCGACCAGGCGCTGCAGGACAAGAACGTCGAGCTGGAGAGAGCCAAGATCGCGGCGGAAAAAGCCAACCTCGCGAAATCGGCCTTTCTTTCCACCATGAGCCATGAGCTGCGCACGCCGCTCAACGCCATTCTTGGATTTTCCGAGCTAATGAGCGACGAGCGCTACGGTACGCTGAACGACCGCCAGCACCGCTACGTCAGCAATATCCGCACCGGCGGAAAACATCTTCTCAAGCTCATCAACGACCTCTTGGACTTGTCCAGAATCGAGGCCGGCCACATGGAACTGGCCCGGGAATCCGTCGCCGTGGATACCGCCGTCAGCGAGGTGCTCAACGCGCTGCAGCCTTTAGCGGACGGCAAGTCGCAGCACCTGGTGAAGGATGTTGAGAAGGGCCTTGCGGTCTGGGCCGACGCCACCCGCTTCCAGCAAGTCCTGATGAACCTGCTTGCTAACGCCATCAAGTTTACGCCCAATGGGGGCAGCATTCAGATATCTGCTCGACTCACTGATGAGCGCATCCGCGTCGAGGTTCAGGATTCCGGGCCCGGCATACCGCCCGAGGAGCAAAAAAGAATCTTCGAGGCATTCTACCGGCTTCGGCAGCCCGGCCAAGCGCCGGAAGGCACCGGACTGGGACTCGCCATAACGCAACACCTGGTCAAGTTGCAGGGCGGATTCCTGGGACTGGAAAGCGAGCCTGGCAAGGGCAGTTGCTTCTTCTTCGAACTGCCGGCAGGCGGCCGTGTAACTTCGCCGCTGCCGAGAGATGAGAGCCCGCTCCCCGCGACGACAAAGCGAATGCGCATCCTGGTGATTGACGACGATCCCGACGCGGCACAGCTGATCCGCTCACAGTTAACGGCCTCAGGCTACGAAGTTGATCTTTGCGACCAGCCCGAGCGCGCGACGGAGCTGACCGCGCAACTGCAGCCCGACGCCATTACGCTGGATCTCCTGATGAAGCCCGTCCACGGTTGGGAGATCCTCCGGCAGTTGAAGAGCAATCCCCGCACGGCTCTCATCCCTGTTGTGGTCGTGAGCGTCGCGGATGAGCCCGGTGGAAGTGCGACTCTCGGTGCCGACGCGTACCTCGTCAAGCCGGTGGAAAAGGAGGACCTGCTGGCAGCGGTCAGACGGTGTCTTGGCCGAAAAGGCGGGGTGCCTTTGCAGCGCTCGGTTCTGGTGGTCGAAGACGACACGTACACGCGCGAACTTATCGGCGAGTTGCTACGAGGGCAGGGCTATTCCGTAGTGACCGCGAGTGACGGAGCCGAGGCGCGAAGCGCAGTCGAGGAATCTCTTCCCGAGCTGGTCATTCTGGACCTGATGCTGCCAAAGATAAGCGGGCTGGAACTCCTCGTCGAATGGCGCGCCCATCCACGGACTGCCGACCTGCCCGTCTTCGTCCTCACCGGCAAAGACCTCAGCCCGGACGAAGAAAAATATCTTCACTCATACGCCGAAGCGCTTCTGCACAAAGAGCAGCCCTGGAAGGAAGACTTGCTCAACCAATTGCAGAGGGCTCTCGGCCCTACCCCGCGGGGAAAAGCATGACGCACCGTATCCTGCTCGTGGAAGATAACCTCCTTAACCGAGAGCTTCTTTGCGACTGGCTTGACGGCGAGGGGTACGAGGTCGTCTCTGCCGGTGATTTGAACTCGGGATTTGCCGCCGTGAGCGACCACAGTCCGCATCTGGTGCTCCTCGACATTCAACTGGGCGCCGATGATGGCCTGGTACTTGCCAGGTGGATGCGTGAGCAACCGAACTTTCAGCACATCCCCGTGCTCGCTGTCACCGCCCAGGCCATGGTCACGGAGCGGGAGCGGATCCTGGAGTCAGGCTGTAAAGCTTGCATCTCAAAACCCGTTGATTTCGCCCTGTTGCGCAAGAGCTTGAAACGCTGGCTACCTTTTTCCGCCGGCACAGCAGTGGGGGACTTGCCGAAGAGGGCGTAAGGAATGGGCGCCAGGTGGAGCCTGTGTGAATGGAAATAATCAAGTGCTCCCCGCCCTGTGTCCGTCCGTCTCGGAAGAGCCGTGTTGCCCGCGGCAGGCATAGGCGGGCACCAGTTTTCGGCCTGCCATCGGGGTTGCCTACGCCCCGTCTTCGGGTAAACTACTCCCGCCATGTCCACCCACGGAAAAGAGAAGCTCACCGTCCTCTTGCGCCACAGCGCCATTGACCGCCGCGTGCGGGAAATGGGCCGCCAAATCACCCGCGATTTTCGCGGCCAGCGCGTCCTCCTGCTGGGTGTCTTGAAAGGCGCCTGTGTCTTCCTATCCGACCTCAGCCGGGCGATTGACCTGGACGTTGCCCTGGATTTCCTGGCGGTGGCCAGCTACGGCAAGGGGCAACAATCCTCCGGCCAGGTGCGCTTGCTCAAGGACCTGGACACCAGCGTTCAAGGTCAAAACGTGATTCTCGTCGAGGACATTCTCGACACCGGCCTGACCCTCAATTATCTCCTGCACGTTCTGAAGCAGCGCAAACCGAAAACGCTGCGCGTTGCCGCCCTGCTGGACAAGCCCGAGCGGCGCATCAAAGCAGTGAAGGCCAACTACGTGGGCTTTCGCATCCCCAACGAATTCGTGGTCGGCTATGGGCTGGACTACGCCGAGCGCTACCGCAACTTGCGCGACGTCTGCATCCTGACGTTGCCGCCGGAGTGATGCCGTGTCCCTGCACCGCGCCACGCCCGAGCAAATCCAGCCCATCCTCCGCGCCCTCTCCGGCGAACGCGCCGCAATTGACGCTGCGGGCGGGCCGGACAAGCTTACCGCCGCCGTTGCCGGACTGATTGACCACACCCTGCTGAAGCCCGAAGCCAGCGAGGATGACATCCGCCGGCTCTGCGCGGAGGGTGTGCGCCACAGCTTTGCCACCGTGGTGGTCAATCCCATCTACGCCGCGCTGGCCGCGGAGTGCGTGCGTTCCAGCGCCGTGCGCGTTTGCACCGTCGCCGGCTTTCCTCTGGGCGCGGCGCCCACGGAAGCGAAACGTTACGAAGCGCAACTCGCGCTGCAGGCAGGCGCCGCGGAAGTGGACATGGTGATTTCCATCGGCGCGGTGAAATCCGGCAAATATGACTTGGTCGAGAGCGACGTCGCCGCGGTGGTCAAAGCCTGCCATGCTGCCGCGGCGCTCTGCAAGGTGATCCTGGAGACTGCTCTGCTCACCACGGAGGAAAAACAGCGCGTCTGCCAGGCTTGCCTCGCCGCGGGAGCCGACTTCGTCAAGACCTCGACCGGCTTCGGACCTTCCGGCGCGACGCCGGAAGATGTGGCGCTGATGCGCGCCGCGGTGGGTACGCGCGCGGGCGTCAAAGCCGCCGGCGGCATCCGCACTCTCGGGGATGTCGAGAAAATGCTGGCGGCCGGTGCTACGCGCATCGGCTGCAGCTCCAGCGTGCGCATTCTCGAAGAGCTGCGCCACCGCATGGGCTCCGCATCGCACTGATTCCGCTGGCTTTGGAAAAACCATCCCGGCCCCGCGTCCCGGCCTGCTATAATCAAGAGACCGATTTTTCCCGCATCGTGGCGTTTATTCCTTCGCCTGCTGATGGGGATTCTTAAGGTCCCATGGAGCCCGTGCAAACCAATTCGATTACGGAAGTGTCCGCGGAGGTTTCCGCGGAGGTGCTGGCCACGCTGGTGGAGATCGGCGAGGAGATCAACGCCTCGCTGGACCTCGACCACGTGTTGGAGAAAGCCGCAGCCCTGGTCAAGCGGCTGATTGATTACGAAATTTTCGCCGTGATGCTGCTCGACGAGCCCACCGGAGAGCTCTTTTTCCGCTTTGCCATCGGCCACCGGCCGGACGTGGTGAAGAACTGGCGCATCCCGCTCGGCCAGGGGATCACCGGAACAGCCGCGCTCACCGGGCATCCGGTGCGCGTGTGCGATGTCCGCGAGGACGCGCGTTATATCAACGCCCTCGATAGCGTGCAATCGGAGATCGCCGTCCCCATCGTCTTCAAGGGCAAATGCGTCGGCGTGCTCGACATTCAGAGCCGGCAGTTGGACTATTTCACACGCGACCAGCAGAACATCCTGGCGCTGCTTGCCGGCCGCCTGGCCGGAGCCATCGAGAACGCGCGCCTCTTTGAGAGCACCCGGCGCCAAGCGGACATGCTGCTGGTCCTGAACGCAGCCGGCCGCGAGGCCAGCTCCATTCTGGACGTTGAAGAGTTGCTGCGCCGCGCCGCGGACCTCATCAAGCGCGTGATTGACTACCAGATGCTCAGCATCATGGCCTACGACTCGCAGCAGAAACTTTTCACCCACGCCGTGGATGTGCGCTACGGGCGCAGCGAGCAAAGCAAGCTCGCCGTGGGACCCACGCTGGGGATCGTGGGGGCGGCGGTGGCGCTCGGTCAACCCGTGCGCGTCCCGGACGTGAGCCTCGATTCGCGCTACATCCTGTGCAACGCGGAGACACAGTCCGAGCTGGCCGTGCCCATGGTTTACAAAGGCCGCGTGGTCGGCGTGATTGATCTGGAGAGCCCGGTGAAAAACTACTTCACCGAGGAACACGTACAGGCGCTTTCCACTTTGGCAGCGAGCCTGGGCGTGTCGATTGAAAACGCGCGCCTCTATGAGCAGGTCACGCGCACCGAGGCGCGCATGGACCGCGACCTGCAAGCCGCTCGCCGCATCCAGGGCGCTTTGCTGCCTCCTATCCCCGCTGAGGACTACGGCCTGGAGATCGCTGCGCACTACGACTCCGCGCGCCAGGTGGGTGGCGACATCTATGACTTCCTGCGCTACGGCCCGCAGCAGCTCGGCGTGGTCCTGGGCGACGTCAGCGGGAAAGGGACGGCGGCCGCGCTTTACGCCGCAGTCGTTATCGGCATCCTGCGCAGCCTGGCTCCGCAAAAACTGCAGCCCGCGGAGATGCTCGTCCAGGTCAACCGGCTGATTGGCCAGCGCCGCATCGAAGAGCGATTCATGACCGCATGTTTCGCCACCTGGCAAAAGGGCCGCCACAAGCTGCGCATCGCCAACGCCGGACAGTCGCAGCCGCTGCTGTGGAAAGACGGACGCTGCGAAAGAATCCGCGTGGTGGGACTGCCGTTGGGGATCGATGAGGAAGTTACTTACGACGAGCTGGGCTTCACGCTCGCGCCCGGCGATTTGCTGGTCTTTTACTCCGACGGAATCACCGAGAGCGCCGGCCCGTCAGGTGAGCAGTATGGTGCCGACCGGCTGATCGCCCTGGTCACCGCCAACCACCAACTGGGCGCCGGCGAGCTGGCCGGAAAGATCGTGGCCAGCGTGGAAGAGTATTACCAAGGCGCGCCTGCCGGGGATGACCGTACGCTGGTCGTCCTCAAGGTGAAGTGAGACCGCGCGTGCCTCGGGCCGTGGCGCGGGCAGAGCACCTCGATCCCACCGCGTTCACTCCTGGTTTTTGCTATCGCCGCGGCGAACTGTGCTGCGAGCGCGTAAACCTGGAAAGCCTGGTTTCTCGCGCCGGCACGCCGCTCTACGTCTACTCGTCGGCCAGTCTGACTTCCGCGTACCGGCGCTTCGACGCAGCTTTCGACGGCATCCCGCATTCGCTTTGCTACGCGGTGAAAGCCAGCTCGAATCTTTCCATCCTGCGCCTTTTTGCCCGTCTGGGCAGTTGGTTTGACATCGTTTCCGGCGGAGAGCTTTACCGCGTGCGCCGCGCCGGCGTTCCCGGCGGGCATATCGTCTTTTCCGGCGTGGGCAAGACGCGCGAGGAGATCCGTGAAGCCTTACGCGCGCGCATCTTGATGTTCAATGTGGAATCAGAGGCCGAGCTGGAGCTGCTGGCCGAAGAAGCTGCCAAGGTTGGGCGTCCCGCGCCCGCAGGCCTTCGCGTGAACCCAGACGTCGCCGCCGGAGGGCATCCGCACATCGCCACCGGCCACCACACTCACAAGTTTGGAGTGGATCAGGCCGAAGCGTTGCGCCTCTACGCGGCTTACCGCCGCTCGCCATGGATCCGCTGGGACGGTGTGAGCGCGCACATCGGCTCGCAAATACTCAGCGTGGCGCCGTTCCGCCGCGCCGTGGCGCGTATGGCCTCGCTGGCAAAATCCCTCATCCGCGCGGGGATCCCGCTGCGCTATTTTGATTTTGGCGGCGGCTTGGGAGTGCGCTACACGGACGAGCAGCCCGCGGATCTAGTCGAGTACGCGCAGGCCATCACCCGGGCAGTCTCGCCGTTGGGCTGCCGCTTGCTGCTCGAACCGGGACGCGCCCTCTCTGCCTCTGCTGGAATACTGCTCACGCGCGTGCTGCACACCAAGAGCAACCGGGAGCGCCGCTTTGTGATCGTGGACGCCGCCATGAACGATTTCCTGCGTCCGGCCATGTACGCAGCGCGGCATCCGCTGACCGCGGTGGTGCGCCGGACTGGAATGCGGCGCAGACCCGTGGACATCGCCGGTCCGGTCTGCGAAACGGGAGATGTTTTTGCTCGCGATTTTCCACTCGAGGATGTGCAGTCAGGAGACTTGCTTGCCCTGTGGGGTGCCGGAGCCTACGGTTTTGTGGCCGCGTCCAACTACAACTCACGCCCGCGCCCGGCCGAAGTGCTGGTGGAAGGCAACAGGTTCCGCGTGATCCGCCGCCGCGAAACCCGCCACGATCTCATCCGCGGCGAATTGTAGATTCTCAGGTCCCGTTCCGGCCGACTTGTGGCCGGGACTGACCTGAGGCACTTCGCTACTTCTTCGCAGCTTCGTACACCACCTTGCCGCCGACGATTGTCGCCACTACTTGTGCATCCTTGATCTTTTCCGGCGCCAGCGCAAACAAATCCGAATCGAAGATCACAATATCCGCCAGTTTCCCCGGCGTGATTGACCCCTTGCTGTTCTCCGAAAACTCCGCGTATGCCGATCCCATGGTGTATGCCTCGATCGCTTCCTCCAGGGTGATCTTCTGCTCCGGGAACCAACCTTCGGGATGTTTTCCATCCAGCGTCTGCCTTGTCACCGCAGCGTAGAGGCCCAGCAGGGGATTGAGCGGCGCAACATCCCAATCCGTTCCGAAGGCCAGCTTCACGCCGTTATCGAGAAAAGCGCGAAAAGCGTAAGTGGATTTGGAGCGCTCGCGCCCGATGCGCTTTTCCACCCAGCGTCCGTCATCAATGGCGTGGTACGGCTGCATCGAGGCGATCACCCCCAGCCGCGCAAACGTACGGAAATCGTCGGGGTGCATGTGCTGGGCATGTTCAATCCGCCAGCGGCGTCCCCCGGGCAGGTCCCAGGGGCCATCGCGTTTCTCGATCTCCTCGTACAAGACGAGGATGATGTGAATGGCACGGTCGCCGATAGCGTGGATGGCCAGTTGCAAGCCGGCCTTGTCTGCCGCCTGGGCCATCCGCAGCATGTTGCCCTCCGGCAGCATCATGGAGTTGAATAGTCCGGAGGTCTGTGGGGCGTCGTTGTACGGCGCAAAGAACAGCGCCGTCGTCGACCCCACGGATCCGTCGGCGAAGCCCTTCAGCCCGCCGGTGCGGATCCAGTCGCCGCCAAAGCCGGCCATGATCCCTGCGGTGGCAGGAGCCTGGGACTCTTCAATCGGCGTGAGGGCGTAGATGCGCGCGGTCAGCTCGCCTCGCGCCAGCAACTTCTGGTAGACGCGCATCTCCGCGGCGTGGCTGATGTCGTCCATGCCGGTGACGCCCAGGCGCCGCGCCTCAGCGAGCGCCGCGCGGATGGCGCGAGTCAGCTGTGCCTCCGATGGCGCCGGGATGACGCGATCAATCAAGTCCACGGCCGCATCTTTGAGCGCTCCGGTGGGGTTGCCGGAAGCGTCGCGCACGATCGTGCCGCCCGGCGGGTCGGGCGTGTCGCGGGTGATGCCCGCAAGCTTGAGCGCCATGGTGTTGGCCAAGCCCATGTGCCCGTCGTAGCGCTGCACCCATGCAGGGTTCTGCGGAGTGACACCGTCAATCCATTCCCGCGTGGGCAACTGCGGCTTCGGCCAGAGCTCGTGGTCCCAGCGCCCACCCAGCACCCATTCGCCCTTGCCCAGCTTGGCGGCGAATGCGCCGATCCGCCGTGTGAACTCCTCCGGCGTAGCAGCGTCTTTGAGCTGCACGTTGCTGAGGTCGAAGCCGCCCTCAACCAGATGGACGTGAGCATCGATAAAGCCCGGCACCACGGTCTTGCCGCGCGCGTCCACCAGGCGGGTGTTCGGTCCGATCCAAGTGCGGATTTCAGCGCTCGACCCCACGGCGCGTATGCGGTCGCCGATCACGGCGATCGCTTCGGCGCGGGGCCGAGACTTGTCGACGGTGTGGACCCTGGCGTTCAGCACCACCAGGTCGGCCGGTTCGCGCGCCGCCGTCTGGGCGGCGGCGGGAACAGAGATCCGCAGTCCGAGCAAACTCAGCAGAGTCACGATGCAGGACAGCCGTTTGTTCGCTCTCATGGGATTCGATTACCTCTCTGATCCATCGCGTGTTGGTCGGCGCTGGTTCGCCGGTTTTCTTGGAGTGCGGAAGCTTGCTTCCGCTGTTCTTCGCCGGAGCTTGCTCCGGCGATCGGTGGCCCACCACCCGAAGCAAGCTTCGGGTGATCGAAGCGGGAGCAAGCTCCCGCAATCCTTACGGGAACGCTCAGCGCGCGCCCCACTTCAATTTGTTGCGCAGGATGTCGAAGTAGGTCTTTTGCGGCGGACGCACCAGACGCAACCGCGTCTTTGCCTGGGTCACCACCACATGGTCGCCCTGCTCCAGCTCCCAGCCCTCCTGCCCGTCCAGGGTGAGGAAAGCCTGCTCTTGCTCCCCGCGCAGCACGATTTCAATCTTCACCGAATCGGGGATGACCAGCGGCCGGTTGGTCAGGGCATGCGGGCAAATCGGCGTGATCACCAGGGCGTGGACCAGCGGGTAGAGGATCGGCCCACCGGCGGCCAGCGAATACGCTGTCGAGCCGGTGGGAGTCGAGAGGATGATGCCATCAGCTTTGTAGCTGCATGCATAGCCGTCGTCCAGGTGCAAGTCGAAATCCAGGATGCGGGCCAGAGCGGCTTTGTTGACCACCACGTCGTTCAACGCCTGCTGCTCATGAACCAATTTGCCGTGGCGCAGCACTTCAGCCTGCACCATCACCCGCTCGCTGGTGCGGTGTTTGCCGGAGAGAGCAAGTTCCAGGGCTGGATAAAGCTCCTCGAGCGGAAAGCTGGTGAGAAATCCCAGGCCGCCCAGGTTGATGGCCAGGACGGGGATTTCGCGGCCATCGAGAAGCCGCGCTGCGTGCAGGAGTGTGCCATCCCCGCCGAGGACCAGCAGCAGGTCAGCTTTAGCGGGGATTTCCTTCCGCGGGCACGCGCTCACTCCCCCCGGTGCCGCCGCCGCGGTCTGCTCGTCGTAACAGAAGCCGAGCCCGCGGTCTTTCAGCCAGGCAAGCAGCGGAGGGATGACCGTAGCCAGGATCTCGATCCGAGGTTTGGAGATGATGCCGACGGTGCGAATCATGCCTTCCCCGAAGTTGCGCCGCGATTGTACTCCACTCGAACGCCCTGTTGTGGCCGAACTGCGGCGAGTCTACGGCTTGCGCGCGTGAAGGAAAAACTCCTGATTGCCTTCCGCGCCAGTCACCCGGCTGGGGTGAGAGCCTGCGACCTCGAGTCCAGCGGCCAGCGCCGCCTGTCTCACCCGCTCGACGGCTTGTGCATGCAAAGCCGGGTCGCGGACGATTCCGCCTTTCCCGACGTCTTTTCGCTCCAGCTCGAACTGCGGTTTGACGAGAATTAGGAAATCCGCGCCCGCCGCAGCGAGCGGCGCCACGGCAGGCAGCACCTTAGCTACGGAGATAAACGAAAGATCCATGACCACCAGGGCCGCAGGTTCGGGAAGGTCTTCGCGTTTCAAGTAGCGCGCGTTGCGCTCGATCAGGACGACGCGCGGGTCCTGATGCAGTCTCCAATCCATCTGGCTTGTGGTTACGTCAACGGCGTACACCCGGGCGGCGCCACGCTGCAAAAGACAATCGGTGAATCCGCCGGTGGAAGAACCGGCGTCCAGGCAGATCTTGCCTGTGACGGAAACTCCCGGAAAATCCTCCAGCGCCCCGGCGAGCTTGCCACCGGCGCGGCTGGCGTAAGGCATTGCATCGCCTGTTACTTCGACGCGGACATCAGCGGCCACCAGCATCCCTGCCTTCTGCGCCGCCGCCGAGCCCACACGCACCCTCCCAGCGAGGATCAGCGCCTGGGCCCGGTGCCGCGATTCCGCCAGCCCACGCTCGACCAGCAGAAGGTCTAGCCGCACCTTCTCCACCATTCTTCCCCTTCTCCCCAAGTTTCCGTGCCCTCTGTGTTCCTCCTAATCTTTGTTTTTTCGCCCGCCGGGACGGCGCACGCCTGCTTCGGCTCACGCGCGGCGCTGAATCAAAAAATCCGCAAGCTCCAGCAACCGCCGCGAGCGCTCAGCAAATGGTGCCAGCTCCTGATGCGCGCGCTCGACCAGTTCCCGCGCCGTCCGCCGCGACTCATCCAGCCCGTACAGCGCCGGATAAGTAGCCTTTTTCTGAGATTCATCCTTACCCGCTGTCTTTCCCAGCGTCGCCGAAGACTCTTCCACGTCGAGAATGTCGTCAACCACCTGAAACGCGAGGCCGATGTCCTCACCGAAGCGCCGCACCCGTTCGACATCCTCGTACTCAGCACCGCCGGCCAGTGCTCCGGCGACAGCGGCAACGCGAATCAGCGCCGCGGTCTTCGAGCGGTGAATATAGGCCAGCATTTTCGCGCTGATGGGTTTGCCTTCCGCCTCGAGGTCCGCTACCTGACCGCCGACCATGCCGTCCAGAGTCCCCGCCGCAGCGGAAACTTCCTGGATGATGTGCACGCGGCGCGCGGGTTCCACCGCAGCATTGGCCAGGGTCTGAAACGCACGCGTCAGCAGCGCGTCTCCGGCCAGTATGGCCATGGCCTCGCCAAATTTCTTGTGACAGGTGGGACGCCCGCGGCGCAGGTCGTCATTGTCCAGAGCGGGAAGATCATCGTGAATCAGCGAGTAAGTGTGGATAAATTCGAGGGCGCATGCCACTTCCAGAATGCCTGGCGGCTGGGCACTGAAGATGCGCGCCGCTTCCAGGCAGAGGATCGGCCGGATGCGTTTGCCGCCGGCAAACACACTGTAGCGCATGGCCTGGTGGATGATAGGAGGAGGCGCGTCGCCCGGCGGCAGCAGGCGTTCGAGTGCCGCCTCGACCTCCGCGCGGTCGGCGTCAAAATATTCAGGCGGTGGCATGTAGGGAGTTTGCCGGCAGCGCGGCGATATCGTTTCTGCCTGGAGTAAGTGGGGAAGGGAGTACCCGCATCGTCAGGGCTTTCCCTCGCCGTCCGCTTCTCCAGGGCCATCGGGCTGGAAAGGCGCGGCAGCAAGCTTTCCGCCGGCCGACTTGAGCAGGATCTCGACGCGGCCCTCGGCTTCTTCCAGCTGCTTCTGGCACTGCTGCGCCAGTTCGATGCCCTCTTGAAACAAATTCATGGCGTCATCGAGCGGCAGATTGGGGTGCTCGAGCCTGCGGACCACCTCTTCGAGGCGCCCCAGGGAGCGCTCAAAGTCCGGCTTGCGCCCGGCATCGCTGCCCGCGGCGGCAGATTCAGAGGCTTTACCTTTCTTCGTGTGCATGGCATCCATCAGTGACCCTCGCGGAGAAATCCGGCGCCCCGCTCACACCACCCGTTCAGCGCCAGCCCATACGTTCCCGCAGCGCGGTGACGTGGGCCACGTGGTGGCGTCCGTGCCACGCGTAGAGAGCTAGAGTTTTGTCCAGGCTGACCAGGCCCTGCTCCGGATGCCGGAACGTGCGCGCAAAATCTGCCGGCACCAGCGAGAGCAGAAGCTGCACCCAGCGTTGATGCAAAGAATCGAGCAGGGAGAGCGATACCTCCACGGGCGTCGTGCGCGTGTCCTCGAGTTCTGCCCAGCGTTCCTGTTCGTAAGGCTTAATCGTGGGCTGGTCTTCGGTAAGCGCCAGCTTGAACCGGATGTAGGCGTTGAGATGGCTGTCCGGGACGTGGTGCGCGAGCTGCCGCACGGTCCAGCCGCCGGGCCGGTAGGGGGTGTCGAGATGCTCGTCGCTCATCCCAGCCAGCGCTTTTCTCATCTCAGCGGGGACGCGTTCGATCTCCTCGATGCGCGCCCGGCGTTGTGCCTGGGTCGCCTCGCCGTTCCACTCAAATTTCCCAATCGGGTAACTCAAATCCATCCGCATACTCCCGCATCGCGTCCTGACAATTCAGAAAAAGCGTGAAGCAGCATTCTAGCGCACGGCGGAGAACGTCAACAAACGCTTTGTGTGGGCCGCGGCTAGGGCGCCGGCTGCGGGCGCAGGTGGAGGCGGTGCAGGCGCGTTTTTCCCTGCACGGCATCGCTGAATTCGGAGCCTATGCCCTGGCCCTCATACCAGGCAGGGAACTGGTCGCGGTAATTCGCGCTCAGGTACTGCCCGGATTCCCCCAGGGTGATGTTCATCATCGAGTTGTCGAAGTTGGCCAAATCGGCGACAAAGCGCATGGACGGTGCGAAGCCGCGCCCGATCTGCTTCACCGAAAACTGCGAGCCCGAGATGGGCACGGGTCCGATGCTCAGTTGCCGCCGCAGCAGCCCGTGTTGTCCCAGGGGATGAAAGATGCGCAGCCGGGTGAAGGTCCCCCACTGCCATTCGCGTGGCTCATTGCCGCCCGATTCCAACTCCATTTGCTGCACCGCCAGGTCCGCGCTGGTGACCAGCAGCTCATCGTAAGTATGGAATCCCTGCGGGAGCCATCGCCCCGGACGGTCGCGAAGGACATTTTCCAGGAAGACGCTGGATCGCTCCCACTGATAGCGCCCGACGCCGGCGCCGAGTTGGGGCCGCAGCAAATGCCACAAGATGGCGCGGCGAGTGAATTCAAGGAAGGGGGCCTGCCGGGAATCCACACTTGCGCGCCCGTTCCAGCCGGGGAGTTGCTGGATTAGATAGTCTGCGCGCGGGTCGAGCGACCGAACAGACTTCCGGGCGCGTAACAATTCTTCGGCCACCTGCTGGAGTGGCGGTGACAGCGTGTCGGTCTGGATCTTGATGCAGTCGGCGGGGCGAAGGACTGGGTACTCCGCCAGCAAATTGTAAATTCGCCCGGTGCGGTAGGGCGCCATCCAATCGTCGGTGAGGTACCAGCGATACTTCGGCCCCACCACGCGCGCGTTGGCCGTGGCAATCACACCTTCGGGAGGGTTGTAGAGCTGGGGCAGCTCCTCGAAGGGGATGTATCCGGTCCACTCATAGTCGTCCGTGTCTCCCGGGACCGGCACGCCTCCCGCCGGTTTTCTCCGCACGGGGATTTTCGCGGCCACCTGGAAGCCGATGTTGCCGTCCACATCCGCATAAACAAAATTCTGCGCCGGGCCAGCTAGCCCGCGAAGCGTTTCGCGGAATTCCGCCCAGTTGTGCGCATCGCCGAGCAGCGGGAAAGTGAAGTCGAGGCCGCCGGGCTCCGTCGCCGTCCAGCGCACGGAGTAGCCGCGGTCTTTCTCGCGGCTGACCACGGGGCCATGGCGCGTGAGGACAACATCCAGGATTTCGTCGGTCTGGCCGCGTACATGGATGGTCTCCTGTCGCACTTCCGCTTTACGCCACTCGCCGTTGACCTTGTACTCGAGGGGGTTTTCCGGACGGAAGGTCTCGATGTATACGTCCTGGACGTCTGCGCCGGTGTTGGTGACGCCCCAGGCAATGCGGTCGTTGTGCCCGATAATCACCAGGGGAACGCCGGGCAGCGCGAAGCCGCGCACATTCCAGCCCGGCGCGGTCAGGTGCAGCAGATACCAGATGCAGGGGACATTCAGCGGCAGGTGGGTATCGTTAGCCAGGATGGGTTTGCCCGAATAGGTGTGCTTGCCGCTGACCACCCAATTGTTGCTCCCGGCGGCGGCGCGAGCCTCGTCACCAAAAGTCTGCAGCACGCGTTGCACCGCTTCCCAGCGAATCGCCGGCGCCTGAGGCACTCCCGCCGGGAAATCAGCCAGCGCATAAAACCGCGAGGCTGCGCGTTCGACGAGCGACGATCGAACAACTGCCTCGCCATTCCGCGCGCTTTTCCCTTCGGTTTCCGTTCCCACCAGGACGCGGTCCCAGGAAGAGTCCACGGTGTAAAGTTCATGGGCGCGGTCCGGCCCCACCAGAGCGGAAATTTCGCCGCGGCGCACTACACCCTTCCAGAAGCTGGTCAGCTCTTTGTGCATGAAGCCGCCGATCAGCAGGGAATCAACGGGGGTCCACGGCCGTGGTTTGTAACGCAAGACCAGGAATTCACCAGGCAGGTTCCCGCCCCTTTCCTGGATGTTGCGGTTCACACCACGCGCATAGGCTTCGAGCAGCGCGCGGAACTCCGGCTTGAGCAGAGCGGCACTGCGCTCGGCAGCGGCGCGCAGACCCAGCGTGCGGTTTTCGCGATCGTTGTTCAGCGCCACCGCGCCGAAAATCTCGCTGAGGTCCCCGGCAGCGGCGCGGCGCAGCACATCCATCTGCCACAGCCTGTCCTGCGCCATTACGTAGCCCTGCGCGGTCACCAGGTCTTCCAGCGATTCGGCGCGAATGTGCGGGATGCCCCAGGAGTTGCGATCGACCAAAACCTCATGATGTAACTCCGGGAAAGAGACTTCGCCATCGAAAGCAGGAAGAGAGTTATGCAGCAGCCACCAGCCAGACAGGGTCGCCAGGCTGGCCGGCAGAATCAGTATGCCTAAGAAAATGCGGAGAACTCGGCCGAGGCGTTTCACAATGAAAATCCCCGACGACTCTAGCCTACCCGCGCAAGGGAAGCAACGGGTCCCTCCGATGTCAGTCACGGAGGCCATCGGAGATGCGCGCAGCCCCGCGAAGCGGGGCCTTTGAGTGCGGCAGGTCCGCCTTTCGACCTGCCGCCTTGCAACGTCCGCCCCTTCACCTTTTCCTGCCGGTGCCCAGCCGCCACCCAACCCGCCCCGAGCAATCTCCCCCTCCGCACGATCCAGCCCGCCTCTGATCAAGCTCGCGGTGTCGCGGCCCTCTGCAAACTGCTAAAATCTCCTTCGACTCTGGGAAGCCCGCGGATGTGATCCCATCTCCGCGGCGCTCCCGCTGACGCGATGACCGCCCTTCGTATCCTCTCCGTTCTACTGCTGGTGGGCATCAACGCCTTTTTCGCCGCGGTGGAATTCTCACTGGTGGCCGTGCGCCCTTCGCGCATCCGCCAACTGGTGGAGGAAGGCGACGCCCGCGCCCGCCTGGTGCAAGGGCTGCTCGGCGATCTGGACCGGGTGGTGTCAGGCGTCCAGGTGGGTGTGACCCTGAGCAGCCTGGGCCTCGGCTTCCTCGGTGAAATCACACTGGCAACAATCCTCCAGAGGCTTCTGGCCTGGGTACCCTATCCGCAGGTGGCGCTGGTGGCCCACGGCGCCTCGATGACCATGGCCTTCGTCGCGCTGACCTTCCTTCACGTGGTCCTGGGCGAGCTGGTGCCCAAGACGCTGAGCCTGCAAAGAGCCGAGAAGGTGTCGTTGCAGGTGGCCCGGCCGTTCGGCTGGTTTCTGCATACCTTCCGCTGGGCCATTGATCTGCTCAACGTATCGGCGCGGCGCATCAATCGCGGGCTGGGCGTGGCCAGCATGCAGCCGCACACCCTGGTGCACTCTTCCGAGGAGTTGCAAATCCTGGTGCAGCAGGCCCGCGAGGGCGGGATGTTCGCGCCGGGCGAGGAGAAATTCATCCAGAGCGCGATTGAGCTGAGCAAGGTGCAGGTGCGGGAGATCATGGTGCCGCGGCCTGACGTGCACGCCCTGCCGGTTGATGCCGGCCTGGAAGAAGTGATGAAGATGTTTGCCACCACGCAGCGCTCGCGCTTGCCGGTGTTTCTGGGCAGCCTGGACCACGTCCTGGGCTACGTCCACATTAAAGACATCCTTTGGGTGCTCCTGGACCGCGAGCGCCGCGCCGAGGAGCGAATCCCGGCGCAGGATTTCAGCCTGCGCCCGCTGCTGCGGGAAGTGCGCATCGTGCCGGAGAGCAAGCCGGCCAGCGAGCTGCTGCTCGAGCTGCGCATGCGCCATGCCGGCTTGGCCACGGTGGTGGACGAGTTTGGCACCATCCTCGGCCTGGTAACGCTGGAAGACCTGCTCGAACAGATTGTCGGCGAGATTTACGATGAATTCGACGTGGTCGAACGCCCGCTCACCCTCAGCGATGGCGCCATGCTCTTTGACGCTTCATTGAAGGTGCGCGACCTGGAAACACAGTACGACATCCATCTTCCGGAAGACTCCACCTACGAAACTATTGGAGGATTCGTCCTCGCCCGTCTCGGCTTCCTGCCGCGCGGAGGCGAGACATTCGACGCTGCCGGCTATCGATTCACAGTCGTGGAAATGGACCGCCGCCGCGTGGCTCGCGTGAAAATTCAGAAGGTTCAGGCCCCGGAAGTCCCCGCGATGAAGACCACAGGCACTGCTTCCTGACGCCTGCAGAATGACCAAACAGCGGCAGCCTAGAGCATCTCGATGACGATCTCCGCCCCGCGCTGCATGTTCAGCATCCGCGCGGCATGCCCGTGGTTGGAGGCAATCTCCAGAAACCCGCTCGACCCCAGGATGGCGAAGGGCTCGCCGGGCGCACCCTGGGCGTAGTATTGCAAGAACTTGTCCACCTGCTTGCCGCCGATGTTGATGCGGAACTTGGCCTCGGCGGCGAAAATCTGCGGGACGTGATCGGCGGTCAAGTTGGTGACCATGTTTCCGAAATTATCCACCTTCAACACCACGCCGCGGATCGCGTTGTCTGCCGACTTGGGCTTGGGGATCGAAAAGCGCACAAAGTCGGAGACCTCTTCGCCGAAACTCGAACTCTGCGCCGCTTTGGCCAGCCACGCGGCCACCGGCGCGAAGATGTCCCGCCCGTGAAATGTGTTGCTGATGGGCTGGAGGAAGTAATGCTCCGCGGTGATGTGCCGCACGGTCACGGCGGGCTCTTTCTCATACACCATGGAGAGCACGCCATTGTCCGGCGCGACGAAATATTGCGTTTCCGCGGAGACCAGAATCGGCCGCCGCTGCGAGCCTACCCCGGGGTCCACCACCACCACGTGCACGGTACGCGGAGGGAAGTAGCTGTAGACCTGGCCGATAGTCAGCGCCCCGTCCAGGATGTCGCAGGGAATGATCTGGTGGCAAATGTCCACGATCTGCGCTTCCGGAAGGATCTTCAGGATGACGCCCTTCATCGCGCCGACCAAGTGGTCGCTGGTGCCGTAGTCGGTGGTCAGCGTGATGATCGGTGGACGCAAAGCGGATTCTCCTTGTTCAGGGTAGCTGCGCCGGCATCGCCCGGCTGTTTTGCACGCTAGCCAACGGCGCGCACTTTGTCAAGGCGCGTCCTGTGGCGAGTTGCCTCGCGGGAGGAAGGTGTTACTTCGCTGTTTTTTGCAGATCGTTCTTGATGACCTCGCCGCCCTTCATCACGAACACCACGCGGCCCATCGCCGTGATGTCGGCCAGCGGGTCGCCGTTTACGGCGATGATGTCCGCGAACTTTCCCGGCTCGATCGTGCCGATGTCTTTGGACATGTCGAGCAGATCGGAAGCATTCACCGTGGCGGCGCGGATGGCGTCCAGCGGCGTCATTCCCCCGCGGACCAGGGCCTCAAATTCCTTCGGCAGCAGATCGGGATCGTCGTCCAGGCCAAAGGCGATCTTCAGCTTGTGGCCCAGCGCCAGACGGAAAGCCGGCCCTTGATACTTCAGGATAGTCTTCACCTTCTCGACGCTGATCGCATCCAACCCCTGCGACGTTCCCATCTCCACGCCGTGCTGGAACGCGTACAGCGTGGGCACCAGCCAAGTGCCGCGCTCGGCCATCAGCTTGGCGCCTTCTTCGTCCAGCATCGTGCCGTGCTCAATGGAATCCACACCGGCGCGCACCGCCGCTTTTATGCCGGCGGTCCCTTCGGCATGCGCCATCACTTTCTTGCCGGCGCGGTGAGCAACGTCCACCGCGCGCCTCATTTGCTCTTCGCTCAGCTCCTGCACATTGAAGTCGCTCATGGGATCGCTCACCCCGCCGGTGGCCATCAGCTTGATCCAATCAGCGCCAAACTTGATATCCCTGCGCACGGCCCTGCCCACGTCGTCCACCGAATCGGCCAGGTTCGGGCGACGAGCCAGCTCCTGGTCCGGTGCCAGCGAATCGTCGTCGCCGTGCCCGCCGGAAACGGAAATGTAGTTCCCTGCAGAGACCATTCGCGGGCCGGAAATCAGCCCCATATTCACACTGTTGCGCAGCGCGAGCTGCCCGTAACCCAGGTCCGATTCTCCGGGGTCTCGCAGGGTGGTGAACCCCTTGCTCATCCACACACCCAGGTTGCGCACGCCCCACAAGGCCCCCTGCGCGGACGACATTCTCAGCGTCGCGGTTGCCGAGAGGTCCTTCAGATTCCCCAGCACGTGCGCGTGGCAGTCCACCAGTCCGGGCAGGACGGTCACGTTGGGGAGGTCAATCACCCGCACGCCCGGCGGCGGAGCGGCGGTGAGGTTGACGATGCGGTCCTTGTCGATGACGATGAAGACGTTCGTTCGCACTTCGCCGGTGCGCACGTCGAGCAGCCGCCCGGCCTTCACCGCGAACATCGTTGGAGATTCCGGCCGTCGTTCGCGCCCCGCGTTCGATTGCTGCCCCGGCATTGCCGGCGCCAGGGCGAGCAACAGCGCGCCGGCGGCAATTACCTTCCCGAATGCAGTCTTCATCACCAGTCGCCCTCCCACGGTGAGGTCGCTTCTGCGCTACCTATATCTGAAGATCGTTTACGGCCGAGCTTCGAAGACCAGGTTGAAGGGCGTCTCAGTCGCGCGCCGGAATCGCGAGAAGCCGCCGGACGTAACCACGTGGCGCATGCGCGCCTCGCCGGCCTGCGCCCCCAGCCCCAGGCCCACCTCCTGCGAGCGCGATGACGGCGTGCACAGCAGCGTCGAAGCGCAGTAGAAGAGGCGGCCGATGGGGTTCAGGTTCTGTTCCACACGGTCGTCAGCATAAGGCTCGACGATCATCCACGTGCCGTCCGGCCGCATCGACTGCTTGACGTGCGCCGCGGCCCCAGCCGGATCACCCATGTCGTGCAGGCAATCGAAAAAGGTTACGAAGTCGAAATCCCGTCCGGGATAGTCCTTGGCCTTGGCCACGTCGAACTTCACGCGGTCGCCGACTCCCGCTTCCGCCGCGCGCTGCCGTGCGGTGGCGATGGAGGATTCGTGGTAGTCGTAGCCGACAAAGCTGGATTTGGGAAAGGCCGCGGCCATCAGGATGGTGGACGAACCGTGGCCGCAACCTACGTCGGCAACTCGCGCGCCTTGCGTTAGCTTTGCTTCCACGCCCTCCAGAGCGGGAATCCAATTGCTCACCAGGTTGGCGGCGTAGTTCGGACGGAAGAAACGCTCCGTCCCGCGGAACAGACCGGGGTCGTGCTCATGCCAGCCGATCCCCGCGCCGGTGCGAAAAGCTTCGCTGACCCGCTCCTCCGAGCGCACCGCAGCCAGCGCCAACTGAAACGCCCCGGGCAGATACACGGCGCCCTTTTCGTCGGTCATTGCGAAGGCCTGCTCCTCGTTCATGCTGTAGAGTTGCGTCTTTGGGTCATATTCGATGTATCCGCCTGCGGCTTGGGCGCACAGCCACTCGCGTACGTAGCGCTCGTTGGCCCCCGTGCGCTTGGCCAATTCTTCCGAGTTGCATGGCCCCTTGGCGAGCGCCTTGTACAGCCCCATTTTTTCGCCGACCACAACCAGGGCCGCGTGCATCGTGCCGCCGACGTCAGCGACCGCTTTTCCCACGAAAGCCATCAGTTTGTTCATGTCCAGAGCCATTGGTCACCTCCAGATTGTCCGGGCTGGTGCGGGGGGGAATTATAACAAAGACCGCAGCCGCAAAAGCGTCTATCGTCGCTGCGGCGACCGAAGGGTCGCCTAGGCGACTCACCCAGGCGACTGGGCTCGGCGACCTCTCGCCTTTCCCGCGCACTTCCTGCCCCGCCCCGCTTGACGCCTTCTGTTCGCCCGCCTATTCTAAATGCAGGGGTTATTGCTACCCTGCTCTGGAACATGGCGATGCAGCGCGTCTATTTGGATCACAACGCCACTACCCCGGTCGCCCCCGAGGTGATCGCCGCCATGCTGCCGTACCTCGCCGAAGATTACGGCAACGCCAGCTCGATTCATTCCTTCGGCCAGCGGGCGCGTGCCGCGGTGGAGCGCTCGCGAGAGACAGTGGCCGGCCTGCTCGGCGCTCGGCCGGGCGAAATCGTTTTCACCAGCGGAGGCACGGAAGCGGACAATCTGGCGATTTTTGGGTTGTTGGGCGCAGCGACTGGCGCGCGCAAGCACGTCATCAGCACGCAGATCGAACATCACGCCGTGCTCAACGCCTGCCAGTGGCTCGAAGAGCAGGGAATTGAGGTCACCTTCCTGCCGGTCAGCTCTGATGGCCTGGTGGATCCGGAGGCGGTCCGCCGCGCGATCTGCCCAGAGACCGTATTGATCACCGTGATGCACGCCAACAACGAACTGGGCACGGTGCAGCCCATCGAAGAAATCGGCCGCATCGCGGCCGAGGCCGACGTCTATTTCCACTGCGACGCGGTGCAGACCGCCGGGAAAATGGCCCTGGATGTGACTCGCCTGGGCGTCGACCTGCTCGCCATTTCCGGTCACAAGTTTGGCGCGCCGAAGGGAGTGGGAGCACTCTACGTCCGCAAGGGAACGCGGCTTCGCCCGATTTTCTATGGCGGACATCACGAGCGCGACCGCCGCCCCGGCACCGAAAACGTGGCCGGGATTGTGGCACTGGGTCGCGCCGTCGAGTTGGCCCAGGCGCACATGGTGCAGGATGCATCGCGCCTGGCTGCTCTGCGCGACAGGCTCGAACAGACCCTGGTGGCCCAGGTTTCCAGCGCGCGAGTGAATGGCGCGCGCGCCCCGCGCACGCCGAATACTTCGAACATCACATTCCCATTCATCGAGGGAGAATCCCTGGTCATCGCGCTCGACCTGAAGGGTGTGGCCTGCTCGACCGGCGCGGCGTGCTCTTCGGGCGCCATCGAGCCGTCGCATGTACTGACCGCTATCGGCCTCCCGCCCGACGAAGCCCGCGCCAGCCTGCGCTTCAGCCTCGGTCACTCGAATACGCGCGAGGAAATTGATTACGCCATCGACGTAATCCCCGCCGCCGTCGAGCGCCTGCGCGAGCTCTCCCCGCTCTATCACAAGCCGGTGCCGGCGACGTGACGCCTCCGCTTTCTGCTCCAGCGGCTTTCCTGGAGTGCGGCGGCTTGCCGCCGCGTTCTGACGGCGAAGCTTGCTTCGCCGCCTCACGTTCTTCGTCTCTCTCTCCTTCCGTCGTCGTCGCCATGAGCGGCGGCGTAGACAGTTCCGTCGTGGCAGGCCTGCTCCACCGCCAGGGTGAAACCATCGTCGGCCTCACCATGCAGCTCTGGAACCACCGCCGCCTGCCCGATCTCGCTCCCGACGGTCCGGTCCAGCATCGCTGCTGCTCGATTGACGACGTCTACGATGCCCGACGCGTCGCCGAGCACTGCGGCTTCCCGTTTTATGTGGTCAACTTCGAGCGCCAGTTTGAAGACAGCGTCGTGCGCCCTTTTGTCCAGGATTACCTCTCTGGCCGCACACCCATTCCTTGCACGCATTGCAATAACGCTGTGAAGTTTGACCAGCTCTTGCTGACCGCCCGCCAGATCGGCGCCGAGCGCCTGGCCACCGGCCATTACGCCCGCATCCGGCACAACACGGAGACACAGCGCTACGAGTTATGGCGCGCACTGGATTCCTCCAAGGACCAATCCTATTTTCTATTCGGCCTCACGCAGGCGCAGCTTTCCCGTTCTCTCTTTCCCCTCGGCGAGCTGACCAAGGAAGAGGTGCGAGGCCTGGCGCGGGCGATGGGTCTGCCCGTGGCGGAAAAGCCCGAGAGCCAGGAAATCTGCTTCGTGCCTTCGGGAGAGTACGCGGACTTTATTGACGAGTATCTCGCCGAGCAGAGAAGCGCCGTACCTCAGCAGTTCGGCGAGATCGTAACAACTTCTGGCCAGGTCCTCGGCAAACACGCCGGCCTGCATCACTACACCATCGGCCAGCGCCGCGGGCTCGGCATCGCCGCCGGCCGGCCGATGTATGTGGTCCGTATCGAAAATGATTCCCGCCGCCTGGTGGTCGGCGGCGACGCCGAACTGCATCGCGACACCTGCGAGGTTCGTGCGGTCAACTGGATCTCTATCGCCACGCTCGAGCGCCCCATGCGCATCATGGCCAAAATCCGCCACAAGCACGAGCCCGCTGCCGCCACCGTCGAGCCGGGCGCCGACGGCACAGTCCGCCTCCGCTTCGATGCTCCCCAGCGGGCCATTACGCCTGGCCAGGCCGCCGTGTTTTACGACGGCGATTGTGTGGTCGGCGGCGGCTGGATCGCCTAACCCCGAACGAAGCCAGTTGATTTCTTCCCGGACTACCGCAAATGCGCTGAGGAGAGTTGTTGTACCCGTCACGCGGGGTCAAGGTGCAGGATGGTTGCGAACCTGGTCCAGCTCTTGCAGTTCATCCTTGGCCGTGCGGTCGTTGGGGTTTGCTTGCAGAACTGCTCGAGACCGGCGCATGGCGTTGTCGATGCTGTCGGTACAATCGTAAGTCCCCATGAGCCCCCGGCTAATCGAGACTACATCACGGCTTTTCTTGGAGAGTTCCCTTGTCGAATTGCCGGAGATGAGCTGGAGATAATTGGAGAAGGCATCCATAGCTTCACTGTGGCGATCTGTTTTCAAGAGATTGCAGCCTAACTGGTACCAGCCGGGGACAAAGCGAGGTTCCACGGCGACGACCCTCTTAAGCTCCCGAATGGCGTCGTCAGGACGTTTGCCGCTCTGGTAGGCTTCCGCAAGCACGAAACGAGCGCGCGTGAGATGCGGCCAGCGCGCGACAATGCGCTCCAGCTTGGGGATCTGGTCCCACCGCACGAGCCCCAGCGAATACGGATCTATGTTCTGCAACTCGAGCCAATCGGTTTGTTTCTGCTTCACAATCGTGGCACAGACAATGAACGCCATCACCGCTGTCGCGGTCACCGCGAACAGCCGCCAATAATTAGGCCGCGCCGCGGTCGGCAAGGCCACGCCGAATAGGAGTCCGGCGGCGAAACCACCCTCGTGGGCGGGGTGCACTCTGCCCCCGAAGCGCCATTCCAGCCAGAACTTGAGCGAGATCAGCGCCGCCAGGAGAATCAACCGTAGAATCCGCTGCGACCTGGGAGCAGGAGTTCGTCCGAAGATGTAAAGGCTGAGCAGCGCTCCGGCCAACCCGTAGACCACGCCACTTGCTCCGTATTCAATTTCTCCCGGCGGGGTCTTGAAAATCACGTCGAGCGAACCGGCAACGCCGGTGAACAACCACAGGATAAGAAAATTCAAACGCCCGAAGATTGGCTCCCCCATCCAGCCGAATATGCCAAGCAGGTAGGCATTAGAAGCCAGATGAAGGAAGGTGATCTGAAGGAAAGTGCAAGTAATGAGTTGCCACCACGCGCCGTGAATCGCGGACGCATTCTCCATCCAGAGACGGAGTGCCAGAGGGCTGTACTGGTTTACTCCGCCGTGGCGCGCGTAATAGGCCGATTCCGCGTAGATGGCGATATTGATCAGCAGGAAAAGCAGCGTGACCAGCGGCAAGCGAAGGATTGGCTCCCGCCATCTGGTCCACCCCCGGCGGACTTGCGCTTCCAAGCTGAGTTCAGCCAGCGCCTTCGCAGCACACTCGGAACACAGATCAACCGAATTGGGCCCGGGGGGAAACGGCTTGCCGCATTGCGCGCATCCTTGCATTTGTCAGCCCTGGTGAGAACGAACCACCCAACTCAGGAGACTAGGACTGCGCCGCGTGCCTGTCAATTCACTTCGACGCTTTCCGCAGCGAAGCGGTCTGAAGAGCGCAGTTATCAGATGAACAGTTGTTAGGAGGACTGGGGGCGGGAGCCTTTCTCAGCAGTCGGGCCAAGGGGGAAAGCTTGACACTCGTGGCGGTGGGGCGTATGTTCGGCTGCATTCAGGGCCATTTCGTACTTCTCCTTCCCATTTCGCCGTGGCCCCAGACGTTCCGCGCCGGAGGAAAACGATGAGAACTCTTCGCTACGCGTTCCTGATGCTGATTCTTCTGGGAACCTCGACTGCTCTCCACGCGCAGTGTCCTCCGGGCTTGCCGCCGGGGACCACTTGCCACTCCGGCGTGGACATCCATGGCGCATTCTTCCTCATCGCCATACCTGCGAACTACAACGACCGTCTGGTGCTGTGGAATCACGGCTACACGCTTTCTCCGCCCGCGCCACTCGGCGCCTCCGACCTGGGCGTCGGCGCGCTTGCTTTGCAGCTCGGTTTTGCAGCGGCGGCCTCAAGTTATCGTCCCGATGCGGTGGGCCTGAGCGGTTGGCAAGTGAGAGACGCGGCGGAGGACACCGACATCCTGCGTCGGCAATTCATCTCCATCTTCGGCCGGCCCGCGAAGACCTATGTCGTGGGCGCCTCCGAAGGCGGGCTAATCACCGCCGAGACTATTGAACGCTTTGGCCGCGACGAAGATGGCCGGCTTAACTATCACGGCGCGATGCCTCTCTGCGGTGCGGTGGCGGGCGGGGCGGCGAATTGGTATGGCGGATTCGACCTGCGCGTCGTTTGCCAGCATTACTGCCAGAATCTGCCACTGCCGAATGAGCTGCAATATCCGCTCTACCTGGGCTTGGCCCCCAACAACACGCTCAGCGCGCAAGACGTAGCCCTGCGCGTCAACCAATGCACCGGAGTTTTGCAGCCGCCGGTCACGCGCACGCCGCAGCAGAAGCGCAATCTGGCCAACATCCTCGGAGTCACAACAATTCCGGAAAGTTTCCTCATCACTGACATGGAATTCGCCACCTTCGGATTGCAGGAGCTCACCCTGGTGCGCACGCACGGGCTCAGCCCGGTCACCAACCTCGGGGTGATCTATCACGGCTCGGATGACGACATGGCGCTGAACTCGAACGTGTTCCGCGCGGGATTCGACGAAGAGGCCAACGAGTGGCTCAACTCCGCCTATAACCCGAACGGCAAAGTTTCTATTCCCACTGTGACCATGCACACCATCGGCGATGGCCTGGTCATCGTCGAAAACGAGCACGAATACCGCGAGGAATTCGCCGAGGAAGAAACGCGCCGCCACCTATTTCAGATTTTCACCAATGCCGGCGGCCACTGCCAGTTTTCAAATTCGGAGATCGCCGCTGCTTTCCAGACGCTGGTGAACTGGGTGGAAAAGCATCAGCACCCAACAAAGAAAGGAGCGGTCACGCTCTGCACGCAATTCCAGTCGGTATTCGGCGATGCTTGCAATATCAACACGGAATTCAAACCCGGAGAATTTGAAGCGCGAATTCCGCCACGAAATGCCCCAGGCCAGCCGTAGTCCGCTGCCAAGTGAATGAACTGAGGTAGAACGGACAGGTCAAGCTGTGTCGGTGTGCGTGCGCTCACACGCTGAGGTACAGATGCGCCGGGGATTCCCTCTTGCTCCCCCGGGCTGAAGTTTGACTATTCCGGAATCAAATGAACAATTCTTCGTCGGACTGCGGGCGGGACCCTTCCGCAGCGGGGGTGCTGCGCTTGTTCTTGCTGAGCATATCCAGGCCGGCCTTGATGCCGCGCAGCACGGCGGTCAACTGCGACACCGGCCCGAGTATCGACTTGCGGAAGTGCGTGCTGACATCTTCTGCGGCCTCGACCGCTCCGGTCAAAACCGTATCGGCGCGCAGGATCTGACCGCGCAGCAACTCCATGCCCTCGCTGACCACGCGGTCGAACTTCACCGCCTGGTTGCGCGCCACCTGCGAGAACTCCGCCCAGTCGTTGACCATGCTGATGACCCGCGGGCGCGAATCATCCAGCAGCAGGTTGATCTTGGTCAACATGGGCGTGACCTGGCTGTGCAGGTCGGTGGAAATCTTAGTGAGCCTGTCGCTGAGCTGGCGGACGCTGAAGAACATGCCCAGCATGACCAGCATCTGCAGCACGATGGCTACCGCGGCGACTACAATGAAAAATGGAACCCAGTGTTCCATGCGTCTCCCTGACCGCCTTTCCCCGCCGGTTCAGTTCTTGGACTTTTCCCGCTGGTAGGCTTCCTTGCCGGCATCGATGACGTTGGTGATCCGCTCGCGCTGCGTGCTGACCACGTCCTGGCCGCGCTCCAGGATATCGTCGGCGCGCTCGCGGAGTTCGCGGGCCTTGCGCTGGGCGAACTCGCGGCCCTGCTCGGCGCGGCGCGTGAGTTCTTCCCGCGTTTCTTCGCCAGACTTTGGCGCGAACAGGATGCCCATTAGGGCCCCTATGCCGAGGCCAACCAGGAAATAACTGACCTTGGATCCGGATTCTTCGCTCATGATCGCCTCCGTTGCGAACGTAACACAGCGACCCGGGGGTATGCAAGCAAGCTGGGTTGCTGCCTGTGACGAGAACGCAACAATTCGCCGCTTGCCGATGATTCAAGCAGCCCCGCGAAGCGGGGCCTTGGAGTGCGGCAGGTCTGGTTCTTGACCTGCCGCCTTGCGGTGTCAACCCTGCCCGGTCCTTAACCGGCGCCCAGCCGCCACCCAAAGTTTCACGCAACAAACACCCGCACTTCAACTCAGATCATCATGTGGCGGGTGGTTGGTTCAGGTGCTCTCGGACCCGCTGCGCCTGGGGCCGGTTGAGTACCCCGGCAAGTTCCGCGAGCGACGCCTCGCGCACCCGCGCCACGCTGCCGAAGTGTCGCAGTAGCTTCAGGGCGCTGCGCTCGCCGATGCCGGGGATCTCCAGCAGTTCGCTGCTGCGCTGGCGGGCGCCGCGGCGCTGGCGGTGGAAAGTGACGCCGAAGCGATGAGTCTCGTCGCGGATCATCTGCACCAGATGCAGGATGGGCGAGTGCCGGTCGAGGACCACCGGCTCAGATTCCTGTCCCAGGACATAGATGATCTCTTCTTTCTTGGCGATGCTGGCCACAGGCTGGTTGATGATTTCCAGTGAGTCGAGGGCTTCCGCCGCGGCGTGGAGCTGGCCGATCCCGCCATCGATCAGGATCAGTCCGGGCATGGGCTTATGCTCGTCGCGCAAGCGGCGGTAGCGCCGGCCCACCGCCTCGCGGATGCTGGCGAAGTCGTCGTTGCCATCCACGCTGCGGATAATAAATTTGCGATAGTCGGATTTCTTCAGGCGCCCGTCTTCCCACACCACCATGGAAGCCACTGTATCCGAGCCTTGGATGTGCGAGATGTCAAAGCACTCGATGCGCCGCGGCGGCTCGGGCAGGCCAAGCGCGCTCTCGATCGCCTCGGCGATGGCCTGCGGCGAAGGTTTGAGCACGCGGAAGCGCTGCTCGAAAGAAATCTTGGCGTTCTTTTCCACCAGGTCGAGCAATGCGCGCTTCTGCCCGCGCTGCGGCGTAAGGATTTCCACTCGCCGGCCGCTGCGCTCAGAGAGCACTTCTTCGAGCGCGGCGCGCTCCTCGAAATCCAGCGGCACGTGGAGGTAGCGCGGCTGGTAGTTGGAATCGAGATAAAGCTGCTTGAGCAGAGCGGTAAGCAACTCTTCGGCGGAGAAGTTATGCTGGTCCTCCCAATAGAATTCGCGGCGGTCGACCACGCGCCCGCGCCGGATATGGAAGAGATTGACGGCCACCTGCGGCGGCTCGGCGTAATAGGCCAGCACGTCGGTGTCATCGCCTTCCGCGGCGGCCATTTTCTGGCGCTCGTCATGATCGGCCAGCGTGCGGACAAGGTCGCGGAGCGAGCCGGCCTCCTCGTAGCGTTCCTCGTTTGAGGCCTGGCCCATCCGCTCTTCGAGGCTGGAGACCAGGTCGCGGCGGCGGCCTTCCAGGAACAGGCGCACATCTCGCGCCGCCTCGGCGTAGCGCTCCTCGGTGGTCAGACCGGGCACGCACGGCCCGTGGCAGCGGTGGATGTAGTACTGCAAACAGGGGCGCGGGTGCGCGCGGGTCAGGTCCACGGTGCAAGACGGCACGCGGAACCACTTGTGGATCAGATGGACGATGCGATACGCCAGGCTGGCGGGGAAGTAGGGGCCGAAGTACAACGAGCCATCCTTCTTCAGACGCCGGGTGACGTAGACGCGCGGGTATTTTTCACCGGCGGTGTACTTGATGTAGGGATAAGTCTTGTCGTCGCGCAGCAGGACGTTGAACCTGGGTTTGTGCTGCTTGATCAGGTTGTTTTCGAGCGCCAGGGCCTCGCGCTCGTTGTCCACCACGATGTATTCGAGGTCGGTGACTTCGCGCACCAGCGCCTCGGTCTTGGGTTGCTGGCCGCGCGCCTGGCTGAAATACGACCGCACCCGGGAGCGCAGCGAGAGCGCTTTGCCGACGTAGATCACCCTCGCCGCGGAATCATGGAACAGGTAGACTCCGGGCTGGGCTGGCAGGCTGGAAAGCTTCTGTTCAAGCACGCTCATGCGGATGGAATCCCCGGGAGAATCGCGGACGCAGACAACTTCCATCATAGCAAAGCGAATCTGATTCTATCCAGGGAACACGAGCAGGCATGCGGGAGAGCGATGAACGTCGGGGGAGAAGCGGAACGTAAGGCGCTGCGTGGCGGGAAGAGAATCGTGTATGCGGCGGCGCTTTTGTGTCTGCTTACCGCAATGTCTGCGATAACCTCGCCTGCGCATCAATTCGGCCAGAAGCCCCCTCCGCAACGCGATCCGGGCGGAGGACTGCCCACCTCCAAAGCCAACAAAGCGGTTGAGGTTGGGCAGTACTACTTCAAGAAGGGTAAGTATGACGCGGCGATAGACCGGTACAAAGAAGCGATCGAGATTCGGCCGGAATTTGGATTGCCGTACCGGCTGGTCGGCGAAGCTTACGAAAAGAAGAAGTTCAAGCCGGAAGCGATCGAGTGGTATGAGAAATACATCAAAGTAGTCCCCCGCGCCGTCGACGTGGACAATGTCCGCAAGAGAATCGAGGCTCTGCGCCACGAAATCGAGCAAGACAAGGAAAAGCGCAAAGAGAAAGCCCGCTCTAGCTGACGGTATTGGGCCACCGTAGCGCCGGCGTCTCGCCGGCCCCGGCCCGGCAAGCGGCAATCAGCATCAGCGCGAACTTAACCCCGCCATTTCTCGTCCGGCAGTTTCATCAGGAATCGCCGCGCACTCTCATATTCGCGGAACCGTTTTTCTTCCCGGCGGAACTCCGGCGAATGGTGCCCCAGCCAGCAACGGCTGCGGCCGCCGGCCTGCTGCAGGTGCAGCATTTCGTGGAAGACGACGTAAGCGACCACAAAGGCCGGCACGTCTCTGCGATCGAGCCGCAGGTTGATGACGATGTGGCCCAGGCCAGGGTCAAAGATGCCGAGCTGCCGCTGCCAGGCGTGCGCGCTCCAGCCAATCTGCGGCGCCGCCAAGCGGTTGGCAAAGTATTCCCGGTTCAGCCCCGCGAAAATTTCTCCCAGGTGATATGTTTTCCCTTCCGGCCCGCGGTGATGCCTCCGCCCGCGCACGCGGCGCAGGGAGTGCAGGCGGCGGCGCGTGCGCGCCAGCTCGGCATGTCGTTGGTATGGAGCGGCGAGAGATCGCGGCAGCGGGCGCCTGTAAAGGCGCGCCACAAGCAGCGCGGCGACAGATTCCAGCACTTCCATCGGCGCGCCGCGCAGAACATCAGAGAGCCGCACCAGGGCGGTCTCGCCGCGCAGGCGGATGGTGTGGCTCAGGTTGGCGTAGGGATAAAACTCAACCAGAAACTGCGGCGGCCGTCCGGCGCAACCCAGCCGAGTGAACATGCGCTGGAAGACCGGCGCTCCGGCGGGGAAGGGCAACCGGGCGGCACGGCGCGAGATCAAGGTTTCCTCCGCTCGGGTGGAGCGGGAGCTTCCTTGGCGACCTTATCCGCGGTCGCCGCTGCCTCGGCGGTGGCCTGCAGGGCGTCTTCCAGGGCGTCTTTGTACCGCTCGCGTTCCGGGCTTTCGGCGGCAACCTTTTCGAGCGCCACCCGGAATTCTTTCGTCTTGGACTGCATTTCCTTGATGGCCGAGCGCAAGTTCTCCTGTTTTTCCAGCGCGGCCTGCAAGATGTCGGCGGCGTCGTCCACGCAACCGGCATAAGCGTTGAGCAATCCATTCATGCGCTCGATCCACTGTCGGTCCCGCGACGTCCGCCCGCTCTCGTATTCCACCTTGCGCAGGCGGTCGGCGGCAAAGGAGAGGAAGAGGTGGATGCGCAGCGTGGCGGTCTCCGCGTCGCGGATTTTGTCCGCTTCGATCTCGCTGAGATAATCCTTCTTCTGTTGCGCGTGCGCCGGAGCACACATTCCGCCCACAAGCGCACCTGCTGCGAGGAGCGCGATGATCCAGCCGTGTCGTCCCATCGTTTCCTGCCTAGCTCTTCGGCTTCCCGCGTTGTGCGGGCGGAGGAGGGAAGAGCATCTGGATCAGTTGCTGGTCAATCTGCTCGATGGTGCGCTGCAAAGCAACGAAGGGCTCACGCTGGTCGAACGGCGCGCCCAGCACCACCTGATTGATCTGGTGCAAAGACTTGCGAGTATGGATTTGCAGCTCGCGGAAGCCGGCGGGATGCTTCTCCGCGTTGCGGCCGGTGGCCTTCAAGCTTTCGAACGACTTGTGCAGCTCGTCGCGATATTCGTGCAACGCCGCCAGTGCGTGGTCGGGCTGCCCGGCATCTTCATCGCTCCTGGCGCGGGCCAGGAGCGCTTCGCCCAGCTTGGGGAATAACTTGGCATGGCGCACCGGGTCGGGCTCGCGGATAAATTGCTGGCGGAGCGCGTCGGCGCGGTCCTGCCCCGCTGCGAGAATTGCGAATAGCAGCGATACCAAGCACCCGGCGATGCGCATCGGCTTCATCGATCTCTGTGGACCGCCTATTTCTTCAATTCATGGCGCAGGATGCGGATGCGCTGGCGCGCCTGGAAGTTCTGGTCGGCATCGCGGCCTCCGTCGAGCGCAATGAACTTCTGGTAGGCGGCGAGCGCCTCCGGCTTCCTCCGCAGCTTATCGTAGCAGATTGCGCGGACGAACCACGCTGGTGCGTTCGGGGTTTCGCGCTCCGCGAGCATGTCC
>JBGPJC010000037.1:0-31240 GCA_041485165.1 Terriglobia bacterium
CCGGTAGTGGCGGACATCGCCAACTACTCCGACCACCGTCCGCCACGGACCATCCAAGCCGCCGCTCTTGACCCGCTTGCCGAGAGGGTCCTCGTTCGGCCAGATCTTCCGCGCCGTGGTCTGATTGATCACTATCACCGGGGGCGAAGTCGCCGTGTCATCGGGGGTGAAGCCGCGGCCGCGAAGCAGGGGGATGCGCATCGTCGCCAGGTAGTCCGGGGTGACGGAGTAGCGCTCGGCGCTGGGCGCGTCTTCGGGGTTATCCAGCGGGTGGTCTTCGGCGTGAAAGCCATACATGTCTTTGTTGCCGCCGAGCGGGATTTGATTGACCAAGCCGGCGCTGGTGACTCCCGGAATCTCCTTGATGCGCCGCAGGACTTCGTCCAAAAAGCGAATGACATTGGCGTCGTCGGTGTATTTTTTGCCCACCACGGAAAGTTTCATGGTCAGGAGGTTCTGCGGCTCAAAGCCCGGCTGGACCTGCAGCAGGCGAGTAAAGCTCTTCATCAGCAAGCCCGCGCCGATCAAGAGCATCAGCGCCAGGGCCAGCTCGCCCATGGCCAGCAGGTCGCGCGTGCGGCGATGCGGAGCTCCGGCCGTGCCGCGCACGCTGTCCTTCAATTTCCGGTTCAAGTCCAGACGCGAGCTGTGGAAGGCAGGTGCGATGCCGCAGAGCAAGCCGGTGAACAGAGAGATTCCCAGCGTAAAGAGCAGCACGCGCAAGTCAAGATGAATAGGCCCCAGGTGCGGAAGACTTGAGGCGGCAAAGGAATTCACCAGCGTGGTGGTCCAGAACGCCAGCAGGAGACCCAGGCCCCCGGCAAACAGCGCCAGCAGTCCGCTCTCGGTGAGGAGTTGTCGAATAATCCGTTTGCGGCTCGCTCCCATGGCGGTGCGAATGGCTATTTCTCTTTGCCGGTCGGTGGAACGCGCCAGAAGAAGATTGGCTACATTGGAGCAGGCAATCAGCAGTACGAAGCCTACAGCGGCGAGCAGCAAGCCGAGCGTGGATTTTACCGGGCCGACGATCTGCTCCTGCAAAGGCGTCAGAATCACGCCGGCGACGGAATAGTCTTTGGGGTATTCCTTAAAGAGGGCGCCGGCGATGGCATTCATCTCCGCGCTGGCTTGCGCCAGCGATACTCCCGGACGGAGCCGGCCAATCGCCGCGAGATGGTGGCAGGTACGGCAGGCCCAGGGGAGCGACAGGTCGTAAGCCAGCGGCGCCCACATTTCCGGCTGGTGACGGATGTTCGAGGCCACGATATCGTCGAAGCCTGCCGGCATCACGCCCACAACGGTGTAACTGTTCAAGCCAAAAGCGATGGGCTTCCCCACCACGCCGGGATCTCCGCCGAAGCGGCGCTGCCAGAGCTTGTAGCTGAGGATGACTACATGCGGGCTCGCAGGCGAATCGTCCTCGGGCCGGAAGTCGCGACCCAGAAGCGGCTGCACACCGAGCACGCTGAAATAGGCGTTAGAGACGCGCGTTCCGACCAGTCGTTCCGGCTCATCGCCAACTTCGAGGATCGGCTCCCAATCGCGGAGCAGGGCGACACTCTCAAAACTCTTGTTGCGCGCCCGCCAGTCAACGAATGTGGCGTAGGTGGCGTTGCCTGCCGAGCCATCCTGCTCTTTTTCCCAGATCATGGCCAGACGGTCGGGGTTAGGAAACGGCAGCGGCCGCAGCAATAATACATTCACGATGCTGAAGATTGCGGCAGTGGGGCCAATGCCCAGAGCGAGCGTGAGCACGGCAATCGCGGTAAAACCCGGCTTCTTGGCAAACATGCGCAGGGCGTAGCGCGCGTCCTGCCAGAGTGTTTCAAGAAATGGCAAGCTGCGCTGGTCGCGGTACTCTTCCTGAATCTGCGCCGGGCCTCCCAGGCGAAGCCGGGCCGCGCGACGCGCTTCTTCCGGGGCCATGCCCTTACGCAAGTTTTCTTCGACCAGCATTTCCAGGTGGGAGCGCAGCTCGGCGTCCAGATCTTCATCGAGTTTGTTCCGGCGAAACAGGTTGGCCAACCGCGAGAGGAAAGCGCGCAGTCCGCTCATCACAGGCTCCCTCCATCAGGCTGCAAAAAGCGGGTGATGACCGCAGAGATCTGCTCCCAACTCCGGGCTTCCGCGGCAAGCTGCTTGCGGCCCGACTTGGTCAGGGAATAAAACCTGGCGCGGCGGTTGTTTTCCGAGACGCCCCATTTGGAGGCAATCCAGCCGCGCTGTTCGAGGCGCAGCAGTGCGGGATAGAGCGTGCCCTGGTTGAGCTGCAGCAGGTCTTCGGAGACCTGTTCGATGCGGCGGGCGATGCCGTAACCGTGTAAAGGGCCGAGGGTGTCGAGGGTCTTGAGCACCATCAAGTCGAGCGTGCCCTGGAGCACATCTGCCTTCTGCCGGTTCATGCGCCTCTCCTGTTGACTGCCAACAGTATAATATCGCCTGGCATGTTGATTGTCAACAGGAGCATTCCTATCCTGCCGGGGGGCACCTCAGCCGTTCACCCTGTATCAATTGAAGCGCACCGTCTGCATCGTCTCCACAAGGTCGTTGAGTTCCTTCTCCGTCTTGGCGCGGAAATCGAGGCCCACCAGGTAATCCCCTGCGACGGTAACAAACTGGGTGTGATAGCTGGTGGTGCCATGAAGGAAATCGGCGCGGACAAATTTCCGGCCGGCCAGCGTCAGCTCTTCGCTGGCGCGAAGCACTTTGGTTTGCGGCATCTGGGAGATGAAACGCGCGTGGTCACCGGCGTTGGCCAGGATGCCAAAACGTTTGTGCACCCAGATGTTGATTCGCGGCATCACCGAGGCGTCGCTGGAAGTGACGGCTACGGCCCCGGCGATGAGTAGATTGTAATTCGAGAAGATCTCCGGCTTGCGATTTTCGGTGCCGGCCCCTTGCTGCTCCAGGGCATTCTTCAATTCCTCGTCGTGGCGCTGGCGATTCTGTGTTATGCGCAGATCATCATTCAGGGCCGACCAGGCCCGTGGAAACTCATATTGAAACTTGAAGAACGCAGATTCGAATTTGTTGCCGGTCACCTTGCCGCTGTCCACGTCCAACGGAGGCTGCTGAGCACGGATCCCGGTGATCAGTAGGAATGCACAAATCACGATCCAGCCACGTTTCATGATGTCCCTCGCACACGCATGATACCACCACGGTGAACAGGCTTCTGAGTCCCGCGCCGATATGCTAAAATTCTTTCTACCGTGCGCCCGTAGCTCAGCTGGATAGAGCGTCTGGCTACGAACCAGAAGGTCGGGAGTTCGACTCTCTCCGGGCGCGCCACTTTCTTTAGATAGACTCCGCCTGCGGCGGAAAGCAGAAGGTCGGGAGTTCGAATCTCGGAGTTTACCCGCCTCTCCCTGGCGGGGGCGCGCCACTCAGTTGGAAACCCTCCCAGACACCCCCTGCAGCCATTCCCGCAAACTAGCGGGGCAGCTAACCGCCAACGCTGATCTCAGATCCTCCCCAGCATCGAGGCCCCGGGTGCTACCGGACATGCAATTTATGCGTAGCAGACCTTTCTCTGCCGCGAAGCCCCTTGTAGTATCATCTCGGCTTTGTTTAGATGGTGCACACGCGGCTGTGACCGTCCGGGGCACGCACCGTTTCCGCTGAGGGAGATCGAGGAGCAGAATGGGTAACACGCCATCCTCATTTGACGCGGCGAAGTATAAGGAGACCACTCGCCAGCAGTGGCAGAGCGCCGCCGAAGCCTGGCATCGCTGGGGCCCCACGCTGAATGCCTGGCTGGGCGAAGCCACGACACTGATGCTGGACTTGGCCGGCGTGCGGGAAGATTCTCAGGTGCTGGATGTCGCCGCCGGCGCCGGCGAACAGTCCATCGTTGCGGCGCATCGCGTCGGACCCTACGGACGCGTCCTGGCGATCGACATTTCCTCCAACATCCTTGAATATGCGCGGCAGGCGGCGCGCGCCGAGAATCTCACTAACGTTGAAACCCGCGTCCTTGACGCCGAGAATCTGGATCTGCCCGAAGATTCATTCGATGCCGCCATCTGCCGGCTGGGCCTAATGTACTTTCCCGACCGGGAGAAGACTCTCTCGGCGATCAGACGCGTTTTGAAACCGGTGGCGTCCGCCGGGGTCATCGTCTTCTCAACAGCGGACAAAAACCCATTCCTTTCGTCGCCGATCTCCGTGATCCGCCGCCGCGCCAACCTGCCGCCGCCGGAGCCTGGGTTGCCAGGGCCATTCAGTCTGGGGGCACCCGGCGTGCTCGAAGATGCATTTGAAAAGGCCGATTTCCGCATGATCAAAGTGAAACCCGTGTCTGCCCCGCTGCGTATGGCTTCGGCCGCGGAATGCGTGAGGTTTGAGAAGGAATCATTTGGCGCGCTCCATCAGATGATGTCCGGCTTGGAGGAAGCGGAGCGCGAAGTGGCATGGAAGGAAATCGAGCAGGAATTAGAGAAGTTCAACACTGCGGAAGGTTTTGTTTCTCCCTGTGAGCTGCTGGTCGGCGTGGGCACGAAGTAGTCAAACAACTCCTCTCATCCCGCTGGGTTCCATTTCCAATCTGCCGGCAGTTCCTAAATCAAATGGCCGAGACGCCCCCCGGGGGCGCTGTGTCATTTCGAAGGAATTGGAGCCAGCGCCACGGCCAGGGTGTCGTGGTGGTCGGCAATCACCGCGCGAAAATTGGGGCCGATTTGGTCAGCGTCCGCGTAGCCCGCGGCGCGCGCGGCAGTGAGTTGTTTTTCGGCGGAAATATCGGCGCTCTCGGCGTAGTGTTTGATGTCGCGGTAGAAATCGATCGAGAACAGGTCCCAGGCCGCGCCCCGGTCCCGGACAAAAATGAAAAGCTCCGGCCGGTTGAGGAATTTCTGGTAGGCGCTTTCCATCTCGCGTTCCTTGTAGAGATCGGCCTGCCTGCCGGCCAGCGCGCGGATCATTTCCACATGGAAGAACTTCGCGCCATCGAATGCCGCCCGCAGGGTTTCCAGCGGAGCCCCGTAAACGAAAAGATCTTCGTGCCAGGCGATTTCCTGGCGGATCCTGCCGGCCAGGCCCGGCGAAGAATCTTCCGCCTTCTTGCGCCGGGCGACGCGCTCGGCGCTGTAGAACTCCGTGTAGGCTCCCATGGGATAAAGCAGCAGCAGGTCCCAGCGATCGCCCTGGCTGTGGCGCATCCACAATGGGGCGGGATCGCCGCCGGCAACGGTCAACGCCACATGCGTTCTGTAGAGGTCAATCAATTCGAGAATCTTTCCCGGTGCGGCTTGCACCATCTCGGCGCGATAGAGATAGTTCTCGCCCGAAGCTGCCGCGGCGGGAATGAACAGCAGAAGAACAAGCAGTGTCGCCAGAACACGCATAGCCATCCGCTCCTTTTGTCTACGCAATCGGTCTGGAGCTGCTCCGGAAATGCGTTCCGACGGCGATTCTTCTGTCAAGGGCGGCGGCGTTCCTCTTGCGAACTCAGCCTGCACCCAGGACACGCGCTGCTTTTCGTGCCGCGGCGGCGGAGAGGAAGAGGACCGCTCCGTAGCGCCCCGATCCGGAACTGACCGCTTGCAGCACTCCTATGTTGATTTTTGCCGCGGCGAGCTTGGCCAGAACGTCGGCCACGGCGCCGGGGCGATCGTCGCCGTAGATGTACAACGCGGTGCTCTTCTTCACCCTGAGCTTGGCCTGCTTGGCCGCTGCGGCAAACGCAGCGCCATCCTCGGGGATGAATTCGAGTTGCGCCCGGCCTGCGCCGGAGGGATAGCCCCACACCGCGATCAGATTGACGCCGGAGTCGCGCAATGCGCCCAGCACGCGCGCGCCTTCGCCGACCCGGTGCGGAATCGAAAGCGAGAAGTGAGCGACTTGACGAGTCTCGTCAGCCATAGCGGCCTCCTTTGCAAAACTGTCGCAGGTATTGTACCGGAATCGGACACCGAGAGAACCAGCGAGATGCCGTCGCGGCGTCAAGGCAGCGCGGCGAGCAACGCGGCGGGAGAGGCATTGTCGCCAAAAGTGCGGCTGAGGTGGACGAAGAGGTCGCGGTCGCCGGGAGCGAAAACGAAACTGCCGCTAAGCTGGAATGGGTTTTTCCCCAGATGGTGCTGGCGGTGGCCGGAGGCGCGGGCGCGCCGGCGCGCAGCGGAATTATCGCGGCGCAGCAGATGGAAAAGATTGGCGGAGGCGAGCTCTGCGGCGCGGTAGGCTTCGCGGCTTTCATCAATGAGCAGCGGAAACGTGATGCCGGTATCCTCACGGAAGCGGCGCGCATAGTCAAAATCGCCCAGGCCGATGGCAGCGAGGCGCGCGCCTTTTGCGCGGAAGGAAGGTTCGTGCTCGCGCAACTGCGCGACGTGTTCGCGGCAGAAGATTCAGCCGTAATGACGCAGGAAGACCACCACCGCGGGAGCGTCGGACCAGAGGCTCCCCAGCCGGATGGGACGCTGGTCGGCGTCGGGCAGGGTGATGCCGGAAAGCTTTGCGCTGAGGGACCGCTCCATTGCCAGCAATTCTGGACGGGCAGCGCGGGCGGGTCAAGTGGGAGACAAAGCTGGCGGGACGAAGCTCTCCCTAACGCTCCCGCAGATTATTTGTCCGGCAGAGGACACCTTCATCCCAAGACCGGACAACTCGACGCTTCTCACCCCACATGAACCCCGCAGAAGTCTTTGACTTCCTGTCACTTCCGTTTTTCCAAACGCGGCCCCAAACGTGCCGAGATTTCTGTGGCGAAGCCCCTTTCCGGGGCCTGGGCATATCTCGATTTCCATTGGAGATGCTTATGACGAGGATGGAGCACATTCGCGAGGTCTTAGGCTCCAAGCTGGACGAGGAGTATCTGCGAAAAAAGACTGCAGAAGGGTGGGAGCTGGTGGCCGTGGAGTGGGAACGGCCAGCCGAGGGAGCCCCTCCGGAAACCGCCTGGACATATGAAGAAATGCCCTTCGGTTTGCAGGTGGCCGCCGACTGTCTGCATCTGGAAGTGCATCCCACCGAAATGGAAGTCCTGAAACTCTTGCTGGAAATGATCGTCCAGGACTTTTCCCTGCCGCGAATGGCCGAAGAGCTCAACGAGCGGGGCTATCGGATGCGCGACGGAGAACAGTGGGGGCCTGTCGCGGTGTTCAGAGTCCTTCCCCGCGTGATTGAGGCCACACCGCGCATTCACTCCGATGATGAATGGGCCGCCCGGCGGAAGCGACTACCCCACGTGGCATGGAAATCCTGACGCAGCCGCGGGGCCCTTCGCACCTGAAATGTAGACAGTACGGACCGGCGAAGGATCGCGGTCAATCAGAAGAAAAAATGATGACAGCGTAGAGTGTGGGCCCCCACCCCGTCGTTTCAGGCCCGGAGTTCATTGCTTCGCGGGCATCATGGGCGCGTCGATCATGCCCTTCGCGGTGTAATCGATGGGCACCACGCGATAGCGAAAGATCATTCCGTGATCTCCCACCACATAAGCCCGGTTCCGGGTTGGCAGGCTGAAGGAGAGTACGTCTGCAGGGAAGTGAAACTGGCGGGACGTCCAGTGTTTTCCTCCATCGACGGTGTAGGTCCAGTATGCACCCAGGCAGGTCCAACCCACCTCGCGGTCGGCGAATTTGACCTTTGAAAACGCAGTCGGATTGAGTGTGGCAATCAGTCCCTGCCAGGTCTGGCCTCCGTCGGTCGTTTTGAATAGCTTGCCGCCTGAGCGCACCTGGTAACCGGTGTTTTCATCGGCGAAAAACACAACATTCACGCGTTGATCACCCGGTTCCTCGGGCCCCACGAAAACTTTCCAAGTTGCTCCGCCATCTTCCGTCTTGGCCATGATTCGCGGATCGCCCATGGCATAGCCCACCGCCGGCGACGGAAAATGAAGCGTCCAAACGTTACAGCCACTTTCCTGCGTTAATCCCTGAACTTCCATCTTTGCGTGGCAGGTGAAGATCTCTTTCCAGCTTTTACCGCCATCGTTTGTCGAGAACATTGTCCCCCCGTAAGCAAGGCGGAATCCTTTCTCGCGGGAAACAAAAAACGCGACTCCGCGAAGGTCGCCGCCCACTTGCTGCCAGGTCTCACCGTCCGTGGTGCGAAACATGCTACTCCCGGACTCAGCCCAGCCGTGGGTGGCGTCGACAAAGAATACACGATCGAGCTGCTCGCCCTGAGCGTGCGGATCGCCGCCGAGCTCTGCCGTCCAGGTATTGCCCCCATTCTTGGTGTGCAGGATGGTCCCGGCGTCGCCGGACACCCAGCCTTCCTCTTCACTCACAAAATAGGCATCCAAGAGACGAATGTCCTCCTTGTAACTGACCGGCTCCCAGATCGCTTTGAATTTGGGCCGTGACGATTCTTGCGCACCGGCGGTTGTTTTTTTCGCGGCCTTTTCCGGCTGCTTCTCTTGGGCCGCAGCGAAACTGGTACTCGCGACTAGTAGCGCAACCATCGAGACAAACCGTTTCATAAGCCCTCCTCAAAACTCGAAGTCAATCCCCTTCGCTAAGGAAACGACCCGTCGTTTCGGGCCCGTGGTTTATTGCTTTGCGGGCATCATGGGGGCGTCGATCATGCCCTTCACGGTGTACTCGATTGGCACCACGCGATAGCGATATACCATGCCGTGGTAACTCACCACGTAAGCCCGCTGCCGGCTGGGGAAGCTGAAAGACCTAGGATCAACGGGAAACCTGAAAGCGCGCGAGGACCAGGTTTTGCCTGCATTGGTTGTATAGGTGAGCTTGGACCCTTCAAATGACCACCCAACCTCGGGGTCGGCGAACTTAATTTTTCCTCGCGACGTTCCCGCCAACCCGCGCCAGGTCCGCCCGCCGTCGGCCGTCGTAAGAATTTTGCCGTCGTTCATGGCGACATATCCGGTATTTTCGGATGTGAAAAAGACATCTTGCCTGAAGTAAGTGGATTGATCAGGAGCCAGGTCTCGTGTGACAGAGACGTTCCAGGTCGCCCCACCGTCCTCGGTCTTCAAGACGAATAAGGCCAGAGCTCCAGTGCCAATGGCGTAGCCCACATTGGCCGTGGGGAAATGCAGGCTCTTCAGCGAGCATCCCACCTCTCGCGTCAATCCCTCGACCTCCATCTTTGCTACGCACCCGGGCATAACCTGCTTCCAGGTCTTGCCGGAATCGCGGGTTTGAGCGATGTCGTGCGGTTCCTGGCGAATCTGAACTCCGGCATTCTGGGAGGAAAAGAAAAAATCAGACCAGTAGCCGTAGTTCCCTCCGAGCTTACCTGCTTGTTCCCAGTTTTCTCCATCGGTGGTACGGAGCAGCTTATTGGTGCCCTGATTGGCCCAGCCATGAGTTGGGTTGACGAATCGAAGATCATTGATCGTGGCCTCGGCCGATTGGGGGTCTCCGCCCAGTTGCGGCGTCCAGGTATTGCCACCATCCTTGGTGTGAAGGATGGTCCCGTGCTCCCCGGTAACCCAACCCACTTCATCAGTCACGAAGTAGACGTCCGTGAGGATAAGGTCTTCCTTGTAGTTTACCGGCTCCCAGATCGCTTTGAACTTTGGTTCTGCAGAAGTCTTGCCGGCGGGTACAGTCGGCGCTTTCTTAGCAGGTCCTTTTCCCGATCCTTGAGCAGCGGCGAAACTGGTCATCGAGAAAAACACCGCAATCATCAGAACTAACCGTCTCATAGGCCCTCCTCGAAATTCGGATTCAGTTCCCTTTCCTGCTTGACTACCCAATCATCAAGCCGCCAGCCAACGTCAGGCCAAGTCTGCCATGCGGGCGAAGAAACCAAAAGTTTCACTCGGGATTTCCATTTTGGGTATCCAGGCAGGCGGGAGTATACACCGAACCACCATCCAGAGGGCAGGGCCGGTCTGGCAGGTGGCCGATCCTTGCGAAGCAAGGGCGGGGATATTACGAGGTCTTTCCCTTCGCGGTATTCCTGACACTCTGCAGCTGCGCGGGAGAATTGGAAAGAAAGATTCATCTTAATCAGCTGACCTAGGGATTTCGGCAGGCTGGCGCGAGATCGCCCGCGCAATGCGCCAGGCGCACACAGCGGCCACGGCCAGCAGCGCAATTCCCTTCCCGGGCTGCTTTAAGCACAACATTCCAATCCCAAACAATGCGGCGTAAACCATAGCGCAGCCCAACAACCAGGAAATCAGATTGCGCCCCAGGTCGCGTGATTCGGGGACGCCTTCGGCCATGCGGGCAATTGGCTGCCAGCCGCGGACATCCGGTCGCACCTTCTTGTAAAAACGCAGCAGGACGTCCTGCGGCTCGGGCGGAGTCAGCAGCGTCACAATGACCCACACCACCGTGGTGATAGCGGTGATTGCCAGCGCGTTCCGGGCGAAGACGGCGAGGTCGCTGCCGGTGTACTGCGGGAACTTGGCCAGGCTCACGCTCACCACCAGCGCGGTGGCCATGGCGGAAATTTCGCTCCAAGCATTGATGCGCCACCAGTACCAGCGCAGGATGTAGACCGCGCCGGTCCCCGCGCCAATCTCCAGGACGAACTTCCAGCCGGAAACCACCGAGCCGAGCTTCCCGGCAACATACGCCGAGGCGGCGACCAGGAGCAGAGTGGCTACGCGCGAGGCCATCACGTAGTGCGCTTCGCTCTCATCGCGGCGCAGGAACCGGCGGTAAAAATCCGTCACCAGATACGAACTGCCCCAGTTGAGCTGCGTGGCCAGCGTGGACATGAACGCGGCGAGGAATCCGGCGATGAGCAGCCCGCGCAGCGCGTGTGGCAGGTAGGTGATGGCGACGAGCATGTAGCCCGACTCGGGGTGCTCGAGCTTGGGATAGAGCGCTACGGCCACCAGCGCGGTGAGGATCCACGGCCAGGGGCGCAGGGCGTAGTGCGCGACGTTGAACCACAGCACGCTGAGCAGGCCCTGGCGCTCGTCACGCGTTGAGAAAATGCGCTGGGCGATGTATCCGCCGCCGCCCGGCTCGGCGCCGGGATACCACGCCGCCCACCACTGCACGCCGAGGTTGACGGCAAAGGCCACCACCGGCAGCGTCCACAGCGCTTCGCTGGAAAAGCCGCGTCCAAAGTCGGGGAAGAAAGAAGTGATGTTGCCGACGGCGATTCCCGAGGCGGCGGCATCGGCGCGGGCCGCGGCAAGCTTATCGAGCAGCGCCTGCACTCCTCCCACTGCCTCGACAGCGTAAACGGCCACGGCGATGACGATGCCCATCTTCAGCACGAACTGGAAGAGGTCAGTCCAGAGCACGCCCCACAGCCCACCGAGAGTTACGTAAAAGCCGGTGAATGGAATCAGAAAAAAAACGCAGATGGCTAGCGCGCGGCCTTCGCTAACGCCCAGGGCCACGGCGGTGATGCTGGTCATGGCTTTGGTCACCCAGCCGAGGATGAGGCAGTTCATCATCAGGCCAAGATAGATGGCGCGGAAGCCGCGCAGAAACGCCGCGGGGCGCCCGGCGTAACGCATCTCCGCAAACTGCACGTCGGTGAGCAGGCCGGAGCGGCGCCATAGTCGCGCGAAGAGGAAGACGGTCATCATGCCGGAGGGCAGCGCGCTCCACCACAGCCAGTTGCCGGAAATGCCGTAGGCGAAGACCAGGCCGGTGACCGCCAGCGGGGTATCGGCGGCAAAGGTGGTGGCCACCATGGACGTCCCCGCCAGCCACCAGGAAACCTGCCGGCCGGAGACGAAGTAGTCCTCGGTGCTGCGGCCGGAGCGGCGGCGGAAGTAAATCCCCAGGCCGAGAGTGATCAGCAGGTAGGCGGCAATTGCCCACCAGTCGGAAAGCGCCAGCGTCATGCAACCCCCGGAAAGCCAACGCGAAAGATCGGTAACCAGGTCCAGAGAGAGAAAATGAAAGACCGGGGGAATTTAACACAGAGAACGCAGAGAGCGCAGAGAACACAGAGAAGAAAGAGCAAACTGCGAAAGTGGAAGGAATGATCGATTTGCCGGGAAGAACCGTCAGGGAGGGGGAAGCCCTGGGCCGCCGGGGTGAGCGGCCCAGGGACGGGGGGTCAAGCGGGGCTGGGATGGAAACTCGTTAGAAACCAGCTAGGTGATGTCCACCCAGCTATCTTCTTCAACTGCCAGAACCATATTCTTGTAGATGTCTACGTCCCAGCCGTTGCCGATGCGGAAGCGCAGCGCCTGGGGGGTTTCACCGACGATCGTGCCCCGCAGGGGCACGCGCAGATCGCCGGCGGTGACTCGCAGGATGACGGGCTGGCCATGCCAAACAGCAAATGCGCCGTTCATCGGAGCACCTCCATTCACCGGCCCATTGCCATTGGTATTCTTCTTTTTCGTGGCAACCTTCCGGTCTGGCTTTGCTTGGCTCATCGGCTCCTCGAATCTGCCAGCGAGTTTGCCGGGGCGATGCACCGGGCGCTATGGTACGGGCGCAGCATTTGCACTGGGACGCGAGTACTGTTACCTCAGATTGCCTCGGCAGGCGGGGCTGGAACCGCGCCAGGCAGGTGGGTGCGAACGGGCAGCGGGTTTCTGCTACTCTTGAGTGGTTGTTGAAGATAGCGCCCGGAACGGTAGGGGCGGGTTTAACCCGCCCAGGGCGGGGCGGCGTAAAGCCGCCCCTACGAATCGGCGTGAAACGCGCCCTGATTGAGGTCACATGCTGGACTGGTTGAAGGCGGCACTGCACTACCTGAGCGACGTGGAAGGCATCATCCGTGCCGGCGGCTTGGCGGGCATCTGCATGATCATCTTTGCGGAGACGGGACTGTTCTTCGGCTTCTTTCTTCCGGGTGATTCCCTGCTGGTGACCGCGGGGATCCTGTCGGCGGCCGGATATCTTAGCCTGCCCCTGCTGGTGGTGCTGGTGTCGCTGTGCGCGGTGGCAGGCGACCAGGTGGGCTATGGGATCGGGCGGCAAGCCGGGCAGGCGCTCTACCGCCGCGAGGATTCATTCTTCTTCCGGAAAGAGCACCTCAAGAAGGCGCACAAGTTTTACGAGAAGTACGGGGCCAAGACCATCGTCATCGCGCGCTTCGTGCCCATCGTGAGGACGTTTGCCCCCGCGGTGGCCGGCGCGGCGCAGATGACCTACCGCACGTTTGTCACATACAACATCGCCGGCGGGCTGTTGTGGGTGTTCAGCATGGTGCTGGGAGGCTACTTCCTCGGCCGGTCGGTGCCGAATATCAACCGGCACCTGCACGTGGTCATCGCCGTGGTGGTCTTCCTCTCCCTCCTCCCGGCGATCATCGAGTTTCTGCGCGCGCGGCGCAGTCAGACGGCGCCCGTGCCCGGCGCTATGCCCGAGCAAGACTGAGCGCCATGCTGCCCTCGCCGCTGGTCGTTTTCACCGAGCCGCTCGGCACGCTGGTCATCAACGGACGCCCGGCCGAGGCAGCGGCGGAAGAAGCGCTCGCTGAACTCGAACGGCGCAAAATCCCCCTGGTGTTCGTCAGCCGCGGCACGCGCATGGAGTTGGAGTTTTTTCGCCGGCGCATCGGCAACCAGCATCCCATGATCACCGAGAGCGGCGGAGGCTTGTTCCTTCCCCACGGCTACTTTTCGCAGCGCCTGGAAGGCGCGACGAACCTGCGCGAATACCATTGCATCGCTTTCGGCCGCCCCTACAACGAAATCACCGCGGCGCTGGAGAAGTTGGCCGCCGATGCGGGCGTCGAGGTAGCCGGTTTCCACCAGATGAGCGCGCGCGAAGTGGCGGAGAACTCCGGTCTGCCTCCCAAGGTGGCGCAACTGGCCCGGCAGCGCGAGTTCGATGAACCATTCTTTTTTGCCGGGGCGTCGGATGGGGAGATCGCCCGCTTCTGCGCTCTGGCCCGCGCGCGCGGATTCCACTGCTGGCGTGGTGACCGCTTCTGGCATTTCTCCTCCGGCACGGATACCGCGCGCGCGGTGCGCCGCCTGATGGACCTCTACCGGGCCGCCCGGCGCGCGCGGCAGCGCTCGGTAGGAATTGGTTTCCGAAGGAGTGAATTGGCGCTATTATCTTCGGCAAGCTTGGCGGTGGTGCTGCCGCAACCCTCCGGCGGATTCGACGAGGAGTTGCTGGCACGTCTCCCCAACGCGAAGCGTGGCCATGCGCCCGGCCCGGCGGGATGGAATCAAGCGGTGCTGAGCCTGTTCGAAGAGTGACAAGATTGCAAAGCCTGGGCGGTTATCCGTCATCCTGAGCAGCGAGGGATCCCAGTCCCGGCGGGATCAAAGAACGGGGAGATTCTTCTCCCGCCTTGCGGGATCAGAATGACGAATCGGGAGATGGTGTTCGATCCGAATGTGTGAGGGCAGCGATGAATAAAATGAGAGCCACAAGAAACGTGCTGCTCATGATGCTGGCGGTGATTCTGAGCCCGCTTCTTAGCGCCATCGTTGCGGCGCGCCCGGCACCGCCGGCGACGCAAGCCGAAACCCATCTGGTGGCGCAGAAATCGCCGGGCGAGCGGCGGCGGCGGCGCAGAGAGCAACAGCGCCGGAGACAGCGCCACCGCCATCCGCACCGCCGGCACCATCCCGCTGTGTAGCAATTCGCGCTGCCGGCCGCCACATCCGGTATCCCGGGCGCGGTTCCCTTCCCCCTTACACGCCTGAAAACGAATCGGGGAGCCTGGCGGCTCCCCGATTCGCTACGTTTGGATGGCCGCCCCATCAGCGCAAAGGCTGTGCGGGCGGCAGCACCGCGTGAGCGGTGTTCTTTTTTAGCTTCCCTTCGACTCTGTGTCCGGTGGAGTCATCCTCCTCCGTCCTACAAGTTCGTGATACGCCTGCGCGCCAGTGAATGCAAGCGGAAAAGTGCGGCCTGTGGAAGTCGGGGGGGGCGTTGGAAAAGGATCCAACACAGAGAGCGCAGAGAGCACAGAGAGTGGGGCCGGAGAGTATCCTGGGAACTCTGCGAACAAATTACCGGATACTAGCGTGTGAACATCGCTTCGCGGATCTGGTCACGGCCCACGAAAGTCTTTGAGGAGCGGAACTGGCTGAATAGGTTGAGCACCTCGCGGTTGGGCAGCACACGCACAAATTTGACCGTCTCCTGCGCGGGCAGGAATTCCACGGTCTCGGCGTCGCGCACGCGATAACGATGCTGAATTTCGGGCGCGCGGCTGTGCAGCACTGCAAGCACGGCGCCTCCGGGACGCACAATCTCGTGCAGCCGGGTGACAAACGGAGCGGCCAGCTCGGGGGTGAAGTAGTCGAGCAGGTCCCAGGCCAGGACGCCGTGAAAAGTCTCGCGGGGATAGTCAATCCGCGTGGACACGAATTTCAGCGCGAGCACGGCGCGGTCGCCTTCATCGTCGGGTTTCGGGAGCGTCCCTCCGGCCGGTCCACCTGCGGCGGCGGCTCCGGCGGCAGTGGCCAGGCGCCGGTCTCTCTTCTCCGCGGCGAGGAAACGCGTCCACTCCCTCAACAAGTCGTTGGAGTACAGCTTGAATTTCTTGCCGGTAAAGAAATCCACGGTGGCCTGGCTGATGGGACCGAGGTCGAGGATGCAGCCGCGTTCCACGTCGGAGAGATGCCAGAGGAACTCCTTGAGGCCCTTCGAGGCGCGCTGGTTGTCGGGAGCCACGGCAGCAGCAGAGGCGATGGAATTTGAGGCGCGCGGCTGGCGCTCGCCTGGCAGTCGTTGTCTGGTGAGGATTCCCATCGCGGCTGGGGCGCCTAATTGGCGGAGTCGGACCCGGGAACGGAGGCGACGGTCCAGGTCTCGACGCGCTCGGGCTGCGTTGCGCCAGCGGCGGGAAGCGAGGGTGCGTCAATGGCCGCAGAAGCGCCCGGGGTGTGAGCGCTCATTGCGGACGCGTTGCGCGCAGCTCGTTCGGCCCGCGTCTCGCTGCGGTTTTCCGCCCGCGACGTCTTGCCGGGTTCGGCGTCTGCGCGGCCGGGACGCGACATCTCGATTGTGCCGTTAAAGACCGCGCCGTCACCGATGGCAATCCACTTGGTGACCACATCGCCAGTCACCTCGCCGCTGGGCGTCACCTCGATGCGCTCGACGGCATGGAGGTTTCCGGACACCTGCCCCTGGACGATGATCTCGCGAGCGAAGACTTCGCCGCGAACCCGGCCCGCGGGGCCGACGGTGAGACGCGCTCCCTCGAGCTTTAGCGTGCCCTCAAGCTCTCCATCAATCAGCAAATCTTCTTTTCCGGTGATCTCGCCCTTCACCATCAACCCGCGGCTGAAGCGGGCGGAGGCCGCCTGCCCCGGCGACGTTGCGGGTGCCGGCGCGGGCGCAAAAGTTTCCGCGGAGACATCCGGAGCGACGGTCTGGACCTGGGGCTTGACTGCCGGGAAATCCGCGCCCGGGGCGGGAGACTTCGGCTCGTTCTGCTTGAACCACATGAAAGACCTCCGCGAGGAAAACCTACCGAACCGGCCTCGAAGGCGGCGGTTCGCGGGGCTGGGTCGAGGAAAACCGCTACACTCTAATACAGCGGGAATGGCTTGTAAATCGAGTTCTTGGACGGGCCGCCAACTCGCCAGCGGCGTCGGCTCGGACGCGATCAGGCGCCGTTCCCGGAAAGCTCCCAGGCGGCGACGCAGATCCCCACCGCCTCCATGAAGAGCAGCTTGATCCCCAACCGGCTGTGCCACCAGGAGTCAGGTTCGAAAGAGATATCCCGCGCCGAGATGACGCGAAATTCCGAGTCCGCCGGCCAGATGCGGCGAAAAATGAACCTGGTGCGGCGGGTGTGAAAGTTCGAAGTGACCACCAGTACGTGCCGCCAGCCGCGCTCGACAGCCAGACGGCGCAGCGCCACGGCCTCTTCCCGCGTGTTGTTGGCGTGGTGGGCAAACAACACGACTGCGTCGCCGGGCACCCCGCGCTCGGTGAGGTCGCGGCGTTCGAGCTCGGCGATGCTGGCATAGGGGCGGAGGAAGCGGCCGCTGGCGACCACGCGCGGCGCCCAGTGTGCGCGGTAAAGCTCCGCCGCCCGGCTGGCACGGTCGCCATCGAAATTGTCGTCGCCGAGGATGAGTATGGCGTCGGCCGGCGCGGCGCCGTCGTCCACCACCCAGAAATTTCCCGCCGCGCGCAGCAGCGGCACGCGGAAGATATAAATGCCCGCGAGCAGGGCGATGAGAAACAGCACGCCGAGCAGGCGGGAAATGATGCCGCCCCGCTGGCTGCGGCCGAGGGCGGCGGGCTTCACAGGCTGGCCTTCAGCGAACGCAGGTACTCGGCGGCTTGCTCCGGCCACATGTGGTTGAAATAAACTTCCTTGAGCGCGTAAGACTTGTTGCCCGCCGGCATGATGGGCATCACTTCGATGTGCCAGTGGTAATCGTCGGCGATGGTCTTCCAGAATTCGCGCATCTCTCCGCGGATCACCGCGGTGTTGGGAGAAGTGTGCAGCACCATGTGGTAGGCCGGAGAAACCTGCTCCAGCCTTCGCAGCACGCGGCCCAGTAACCCGGCCAGGTGGCGCCGGTTGGCGCCGGGGCGCGGCTGCTCGAACTGGTAGTTGTGCTTGCGGCCCATGATCCAGGTCTCGAAGGGCACCCGCGAAGCGTAAGGACAATAGGCCACGTAATCGCCCTGGCTGTCCACCACGCGCTTTTTCTGGCGCTCTTCCTGGCGCACGATGTCGCAGAAAACGCAGCGCTCCTTTTGCTGGAAATAGGCCTGCGAAGCGCGCAGCTCGTAGAGAATTCTGCGGGGAACAAAGGTGGTGGCGGTGACCTGGGCGTAGGAATGGTTCCATTCGGCCGCGGATCCTTCGCCTTGGTTCTTGAAAATGGTGACGTACTTGAAGCGCAAGTCGCGCTTCAGGTCAATGATGCGCATGGCGTAGGAGGAGAGGACCAGCTCGATCTCTTCATCGCTCAGCCGGGAGAGCGGGCGGCTGTGGTCCGAGGTCTCCACAATGATTTCATGCGCGCCCACAGAGTTCATGCGGTCGTAGATCCCTTCGGGAGCGCGTCCCACCTCGCCCTCGATGCGATAGAGCGGAGAGTGATGGGCCAGAACGCGAACGCGCCAGGGCGCGCCGGCGGGGAGTTCGAGCAAGGGCGCCTGGCCTTCGCGGCCGGGACACAGGGGACAGGGATCTACCGGCAGAGGCTTTTCTTCGGTGTAGCCGATGACCACCCAACTGCGCGTGATCGGATCTTTGCGAAGTTCCATGGATTCAAATACCCACTGGCCGCGCCGGAAAGGCGCACGGGCCCAAGCGTACGGGCGGGTGGACTTGCGTGGGGGGCGCGTGGTGAACTCGTGCGGGCAACAACATGCGGCTAGCGAGTGTAATGCGCGGGAGTGGGACCCTGCTCGAGCCGGTTGCGGTCCCAGATGGCGCCCTCGCGCGAATAACTGGCCAGCTCGAAGTCCTGGGTCAACTCCAGGCAATCGGTCGGGCAGGCGTCCTCACACAAGCCGCAAAACATGCAGCGCGAGAGGTCATACGTAAACGTGGTCAGCACCTTGCGGCGGGTGGCGTCGTCGCGCTGCCAGCCCACCACGATCAGGTTTTCCGGGCAGGCCAGCGCGCATAGATTGCAAGAGATGCAAAGGCTCTCGCCGGTGTCCGGGTTGATGTTCAGCCGCGGCGCGCCGCGATAGCGCTCGGCCACCATGGGCCGCTCGAGGGGGTATTGCTCGGTATAAATGTACTTGGGGTTCTGATAGCGAAAGGTCAGACCCAGGCCCTTGAACAGGTCGGTCAGAAAGACACGGTTCAGCAACTCTTTCAGCATGGAGTTAGTGTGCGAAGTTGCGGCGCGGATGTCAAGCCAACCGCAATCCCGGCGGCATCCCGGGGCCCGGGCTATTTCGGCGTCTCGGGCTTTGCAAACCTGGCCACATCGACCGCGACATTGTGTTTGATTTCCGTGTACTTCTGCGTCCAGCGGGTGTTGATTTCCATGCGGCGCACGGTAAAGGGCAGCTTCACGCCGTCCACTTCGCGATAGTCGTCGTATTCGACCTGCTCCGGGAAAAGGCCCAGCGCTGTGCGCGTCATCACCATGCGGCGGAGCAGCAGCCCCGAGGCCACGTCGAAGTACAGCCGTTCCGAGACCTCGCCCTTGCCGACGGCGCGAATCACATAAACTTCCTTTTCACCCAGCTTCTCCTTTCCCACCACAACCCGCTTGGCGTAGCGCGCTTTAACGTCGGTGTCCACAAAGAACTCCCCGGTCCGCGCGATTTTGGATCCTTCAATCCCTAACTGCGTGAATACACCGTTCGGCCACTTCTGCCAGGCGATTTTTCCATCGTAGCCCAGGGAAACCGGACTGGGAGGAAAGGCAATCACCATGGCGTAGTGATCCGGCGCTTTCTGGAGAATCTCGAATGAGAAGGATTTTCCGGATTCGGTGATGACCGCGCCCTTGGTCTGCCGGGTATTCAGTTTTTCAAGAGCCGCCGCGCCGCCGATGGCCTTGACGTACTTGTCCAGGATCTCATCCGCGGGTGGTAGATTCTTGGCCGCGTCGCCCTCTTCTTCCTGATTGCTTCGCGCGCCAAGCGCGGGGATGGGAGGGAAAGACATGGGGTCACTCAGCCCGTGGTGGCAGGTCGCGCAGGTGACTTCCGTCCGCCCGTCGAAATTCTGCTCGTTGATGGCCCGCATCATCTTGATCATCTCGCGGGCGGTCTTCTTCGTATCCATGTCGTCCTTCTCCATAGGCCAGGCGCCATGCTCTGAGGATACGTGGCAGTGGCCGCAGCTCACGCCGAGAGACGCGGAGATAAAGAACATGGCTGGTATCAATTTCGATTCCGGCAGGTCCTTAAAGACCTGGATGTTCTTGAAGGCCTCTGCTGCGGTCTTCTCAGCCGGGGGCATCGCGGGCGCTTGCTTTTGCTCCTGCGGAAGGGGGACCGCCCGGGCTGTTGTCCCGATCAAAGTCAAGCTCCCGGCGGCCCAAGCCAACGACAGGAAACAGACCCCCGAAAAAAAGTTTACGCGCAATCCCTTGCGCGGAGAACAGGACCCCTCTCTCCCACCCCTGGCACTGGTCATTGATTCCCCCCGATTTGGCAGGGCGATGCCGGCTGACTTCCAGCCGTTGCCCGAAAAAAAAGCCTCATACACATTCGGTTTCAAGAACTACCAAGGGAGGATACACGACAGAAGAGGAGCGTAGGGATGGATGGTCTGCTTCGCGCTGCGGCTTCGGCTTCGGAGGGCGTGTTATTCTTGCGGCTGCAATCAGAGATGGGATGGAAATGCCGGACAATGAATTCATGGGCCAGGCGCTCGACCAGGCGCGCGAGGCCGAACGCGCGGGCGAGGTACCCATTGGCGCTGTCGTGGTGCTGGAGGGGGTGGTGATCGGCCAGGGCGGCAACCGCACCATCCGTGACTGCGACCCCACGGCCCACGCGGAAATTGTGGCCTTGCGCGCGGCCGCGCGGGCGGCGGGAAACCATCGCCTGACCGGCGCCAGCCTCTACGTGACCATTGAGCCCTGCGCGATGTGCGCCGGGGCGATGGTCCAGGCGCGATTGCGGCGGGTGGTGTATGGCGCTGACGATCCCAAAGGCGGCGCGGTGCGTTCCTGTTTTGCCGTGCTGGAGAGCGCGCAACTCAACCACCGCGTCGAAGTGACCCAGGGCGTGCTGGCCGAGGAGTCCGCTGCGCTGCTGCAGGCCTTCTTTGCTTCGCGGCGATAGCGGGCTCACGGGCGGGGCAAGCCCCGCCCCTACAACGCGTTTTGTCTGGGACACAACACTAGTTCACGACAATAAACGTGTCCACGCGCAAGCCGAGGGGCAGCTCGCGGGCGTCGTCAAGCTCGATGAGTGTTTCCAGGATCTTGGTATCTACGCGCTCGGTGGGTTCGTCGGTACGGACGTTCTTTTTTCCCAGTTCCTGGCCAATACGCACCACGCGCCCCCAGAATTTCCTGCCACCGAAGGCGTCGGCAGTCACATAGGACCGGTCGCCGAGCTTGATCTTGCTCACGTCGGTCTCATCCACATCGGCCCGCACGCGCAGGACCGAGGAATCTCCCAATGTAAATACCGGGTCCGGCGCGGTCGCCGAATTGGTGACGATCTCGCCCCTGCGGTGGTGGCGCCGCAGGACGACGCCGTCGATCGGTGACAGCAGAAACGTCTTGGCGTAGCGCGCGCGGGCTTCGTCGAGCTGCGCGCGGGCGAATCTGACATCTGCCTCGGCGTGCGCGCGATCCTCTTCGCGGGCCTCTTCGTCAATAAAGCGATGGTGCTCGGCGGCAGCGTCGTACTGCGCCTTGGCAACCTTGTACTGCCGCTCGTAGCGCTCGGCTTCCTCGCGCGCGGCTACGCCTTGCTTGAATAATTCCTGGCGCCGTTCCATCTCCGCTCGCGCATTTTCGAGCGAAGCCTCTGCCGAGCGCACTGCGGCAAACGCTTCGCGCCGCTCTTCGCGCCGCGCTCCGTTCTGTACGCGGCGGAGATCCGCTTCCTTCACCGCCAGTTGAGCTTCCGCCGAGGTCACCTGCGCGCGGTAATCGTTGTTTTCCAGGATGGCCAGGGTCTGCCCACGGCGAACGCGGTCGCCTTCTTCGACCAGGACTTCACGCAGCTTGCCGTTCAGTTCCGCGCCGAGCTTGATGTCTTCGCTCAGCGGCTCGACGCGCCCGGGCGCGGCGATGACTTTGGATGTCTCCAACGCCACACCGCCTGGCGCGGGTTTTTTGGCCGCCATCCGGCCCCCGCTCAGAAGGAAGGTAGTCGTTCCTCCCATCAGCAATAGTCCGACAAGGATAAAAGCGTTTCTTCGATTCATGTCTATTTCTCCAAGAAAGAAATTGAGCCCGAGAAAATCATGAAAATTGCGCCTCCAATGGCGTGAACCCCAGGAGTCCGGCCGGATCTGCGGTCTGGGCCGGTCCAGCGGCCGCGTGGCCGCGTCCCTCAACACCCGGATGCTCGCCAGCGGGGTTGTCCACGATCAGGCCGTCCTCGATGAATACGGTGCGGTCGGCGAATTCCAGGATGCGTGAATCATGGGTCACCACCACCACCGCGCGGCCACACTGGTGGGCCAGTTCGCGCAGCAGCTCGAGTACCACTCTCCCGCTGCGGAAATCGAGCGCCGCGGTAGGCTCGTCCGCCAGAATGATTCCCGGCTCCCCGGCCAGCGCCCGGGCAATCGCTACGCGCTGCTTCTGCCCACCGCTCAAATCCGCCGGGTAACTTCCGTACTTCTCGGCCAGGCTCACTTGCTCGAGAAGAGCGCGCGCGCCGCGCCGCGCCTCCCGGCCGGACTTGCCCTTCAACTCCAGGGCCAGTTCGACGTTTTCCCCTGCGGTCAGCGCGGGAAAGAGGTTGAATCCCTGGAAGACGAAGCCGATGTTTTGGAGACGCACGCCGGGGAGTTCCTGCTCTCCCAGCGAGGTGATCTCGCGGCCGTGGACGGCCACGCTGCCCCCGCTGGGCTTGAGGATGCACCCCATGATGGAAAGCAGCGTGGTCTTGCCGCTCCCCGAGGGCCCCATCAGAAGCATCACCTCGCCGGCGTGGACATCGAGGTCGACGCCGCGCAGGGCGGGCACGGCGGCGGACATCTCTCCAAATGTTTTCGTCAGTCCTCGAACGCGAATCGCGGGTTTCATTCCCATGACTCCTCTCAGTTCGTGCTATCCCTTGAAGACCATGGCGGGATCGAGCTGCGTCAGCTTGTTGATGGATACCATCGCCGCGGCCACGCACATTACCAGCGCCACACCGAACATTCCCAGCACCATCGGCCAGGGGAGCAGGATGGCTGCGCCGCCTGTGCTGCTAAGGCGCACGATGAACATGCTGATGACCATGGCAAAGATGTAGCCGGCCACGGCGCTGATCACCGCCTGCTCGATGATGACGCGATAGAGATACGCGTTCGACGCGCCCATGGCCTTCAGCGTGCCGTACTCGCGAAGGTGGTCCATGGTCGCGGCGTAAATGGTCTGCGCGACCACCACCACTCCCACGATCAGCCCCATGACCGCGGCGATGAGCACGGCCATGCCCGCGCCGGTGGTGAACATCCAGTAGAACTGGGTCATGTGGCTGAACTCCGCGGTGGTGTAAACGTCCACGTCGCGGACCCGCGAGGCGATGCGTGACTTCAGCACCGCGGGCGATACCCCCGGCTCGGCTTTCACCAGGATGTAAATCGTCTGGTCTGCGCGCAACGAGCGGTTGGGATAATTCAGCGCGTTCTTGAAAGAGGTGTAGACGAACGGCGAGGTAGTGAAGGAACGGATGCCGCGCGAAAAGCCAACCACCCGCGCGCGGTGACCGCCGATTTCGACGCGCTCGCCAATTCCCTGCACGCCGAGCTTCTGTTTGTACAGCTCGTCAATGATGACCGCGTCGTCCTGCTTGACGTCCTCGATTCTTCCCGCAACCACGTTCCAGGGCGCGCCCACCCGGGTCTCGGCGTTGAAGCCGATCACCTGGATGTTTTCTTCCCTGCCGTCGTGGCGTTTCCACACCGCGAATCCCTGCACGTACTTGTCGGCCTGCGCCACGCCGGGCGTAGCCAGCACCTGGAAGTACTTGCGTTCGGAGACCGGCCTCCCGGTGTCGAAGTAGGTCACGCCGTGCGCCACCACCCAGAGGTCCGCGCCGGAATGGTCAATGTTGTTCGAGGTGGTGGTGGTGAAGCCGAGGAACAGGCCAAACTGCACGACAATCAACACCAGGGCGAAAACGATCCCGGTGAGTGTGACCACCAGGCGGACCTTATCGTGGAACAGGTTGCGCCGTGCGAGCGAAGCCATTAGAAGAGCCCTCCGCTGGCCGCGCGGAAGCCAATCCGCTCGCTGGCGCGTTGCGAGGTTGCGCGATTTGACGCCTGGTTGTGGGCTCGGGGACCGCTGTAATCCGTCATTAACATTGGATGCTCTCTTAACACCGTAAAGTACATGGCAAAAAAATTATGCCGCCATTCCCTGCAGCATCGAGTCCACCATCAAGTTGATCAACTTCTCGCGGCTTACCCACGGGAACGAGGCGTGGGAGATCAACAATGAGGTAATGCCGTGCGCGGTGGCCCACAGCGCCTGGCTGGCGCTGGCCACGTCTACGTTGGGAAACTTCCCCGCCCGAATGCAATCAGCCACACCCTGTTGCAGGATGCTGAAGGCTTTGAGCCCGGCGGACCCGGCAACAAGCACATCGTCCGGATCCACATCGTGAGGGGTCATGAAAGTGACGCGATAATGCTGGGGATACTCGAGCCCGAAATCCACATACGCGCGGAGGCCACGCTTCAAACATTCGACCGGATCGCCGGGAGACTGAAGAATTTTCTCGAGCTTGCGGCTGAGCCGGTCAAAAGTCTCCTCACAGATGCTGCGCATCAGGTCGGCTTTGTCCTGGAAATGAAGATAGATCGTGGTGGGCGAGTATTCGATTTTTTCGGCAACTTTGCGCATGGTGACGTTCTCGTAGCCCTGAGAGGCGAACAGGTCGCGGGCCGCGTCCAGGATCTCTTTACGCAGCGAATTCTTTTGGCGATCGCGCCGTTCTTTGACGCCCATGGGAAGAGCCTTGGTTAACTCCACGCTTCTACTTAACAGTGTTAAGTATACCCCCTTCACGGTCGGTGTCAAAACATTTCTTCGGGTTGCACCCATCACCGCACCCTGTCGCAATCTTTCCGCGGGGCCTGGCCGGACCTGGCAGGTTACGGGCTGTGGCTGGATGGATCATTCCTCGGCGGGAAACGAGATGGGGCAATTGCCCCAGCCGTGTTGCCGGTCTGGCCTGCCTCTGCTACGCTTTCGTCAGGCTTTCCCACGCGGAGAGGTGTCTGAGCGGTTGAAAGAGCCCGCCTCGAAAGCGGGTAGACCGGGAACGGTCTCGTGGGTTCGAATCCCACCCTCTCCGCCATCCCGGTTAGTCACTGATTTTCCTTCCTTTGAATTCGTGGGGTCGGTGCTATGAAAGCGCGAGTTCTCACCAACGCAATCATGTATGTACAAATGTATTGACATCCACAATCCAGTCGGATATAGTGTTTTTGCTGCGACCCAGCTATGCGATTTGAATGGGATGAGAACAAGAACCGGCAGAACCTTGGCACGCATGACGTTCGTTTTGAAACTGCCGTTCTCGTTTTCGGCGATCCCTACGCTATTACGCAACGTGACTCCACCTTTGACAATGAGGAACGCTGGATAACTGTTGGAGCCATAGGGCCGGGTTCAATTCTATTGGTTGTCCATACCTTCTATGAGGAACACCACGAAGAAGTCATTCGTATGATCTCGGCTCGTGCCGCTGGGTCGCACGAAAGGAAAGCCTATGAAGAAGCTCACAAAGCAACAGAAACGAGACATCCAAGCCGTCGCCGCAAAAAAAGACCAAGACGTTGATTTTTCAGATGCTCCCCCGGTTTTCGACTGGAGCGGAGCCGAAATCGGCAAGTTCTACCGGCCAAAGAAGAAGCCTGTCACCATGCGTCTGGATGCCGACGTCATCGCATGGCTCAAAGCCGATGGCCGCGGTTATCAAACTAAGGCAAATTGGCTTCTGCGACACGCCATGACTCATTTCAGGAAAGTAAGGAGTCTCGCCAGCCGCGAGAGACACACCCGACGGGTTGGCAAGGCCAGGCACGCAAAGGGGGAGGCTTGACTCTCATTGATTCCGACCCTGCGCGGCGCGGCACGCTTCGCAACCCTCTGCTGTACTCCTCGCTGGCTCTCGCTGCAGTACTGCTTTCTGTGGGGTGGGTATTCTTCTCGCGGTGGCAAGAGAACCGCGAGATTGAACGACGCGCGGAGGAGAAGAAGGCCGCTGCGGACCGGCGCATGGTGGAGGCGCTCGGCGGGGACCGTTTCGAGATTCTGAGTTTTTACGCCAGCCCCGGCGTCATCCGGCGCGGCGAGACTTCCCAATTGTGCTATGCAGTTTCCAACGCCAAGAAAGTGCGCCTCGAGCCGCAATCCAGTCCCGTGTGGCCGTCCTACAGCCGCTGCGTCGATGTCTCCCCTGCCCGAGACACGACTTACACCTTGACCGCAGAGGATGCGGCGGGACACACCAAGTCCGCAACGTTAGTTCTAATAGTTCAGTAGGCGCTGCTCTAGCGGCTGGCCACAACCTTGGCAGGTGACGCGATGAGTCCCACTCCCTTGGTAACACCGAGAAGCTGGTCGGCCTTGGCCTGAATGTCCGCGGGGTTGAACATCGGCGGCGAGCAAGTGCGGTCGGTGCAGACGAACGCGGCAGGTTTTGCTAGCTGCGGATATTGGACGTCTGGGTTGGGCAACTTCCCTTCGCGGGTGTCCCACCACTCGACCCGCTTGTAACTCGCGGGATAGCGCAGGGCGGCCTGGAAGAGCGCGCGAGCCGCGGCGCAAGTGTACAATTGCACTGGAATGCCGCTGATGCATCCTTAAATCGTGTTCCAGAGCGGCGCCGCGTAATTCCCACAAGGATTCTGTCTTGGCTGATAGCGTACTGGTCAGAAACCTCCGCAGGCAAGGCGTCCGAATCGACCGGCGTGCCGCCACATTGTGGTTCGAGCGCGGCGCCCTCTCCTCACAGGAGATGGCCGAATTTGCCAGGCTCGCGGACCGGGGGATCCGGGACATCGAGCGCTGGCTGCATGTTCCTGCTGCCCGCCGCCGGGTGCGCACTGGAAAAATCTTCTACTTCATCAGCAACCAGGTGGAAATCTCCCTCGCCCGCGGGCGAACGATCTTTCTGCCGCTCTTCCGCGTGCGGAACCGTTCTGCTCCCTACTTGCACGAGACGTTTCACCTGCTGGTGAAGTGCGCGCGCTGCCCGCTGTGGTTCAGCGAGGGGATGGCCTGCTACGTGCAAAGCTACGTCAGCGAGCATTTCGGCGGCTACGATGGCGCCATCTTCACTCGCGGCGGCAACCGCGGCGTAGACGTGGACGCGGCCGGCTGGCTATCGAGGCGCGAAGGGAAAGCCGTGCTGCCTTTCCTCGGCGCGGACGGCCAGCCCCCTTCCCTGTTCAGCGACCGGCACAATGTGGCCACCCCCTTCTACGTCCTGTCCCACTCCTTCGTGAAGTTCTTGGCCAGACGCTTGGCGGCGGCGAAGCTCAACATGCTGGCTGTGGCGCGGAACTTTGAGCAGTCGTTCGAGGCTGCAAGCAGCAAAACTCCGCTCGAGTGGAAAAAGGATTGGCTCACGTCCCTCGCCATCCGCCGGAGGGGACGAGAGAAACCGTCCAAGACCGTTGCTTGATTGGCTTCCTTCCCCTCCAGTTTCCTCGTTTGCCCGCCGATGAGAGACCGGGAAACCCCAAGAGCGGCACTAAGATCCATTGCTGGTGAAGCACCACAACTGTTGAGGAGCAGGCAGCATCCAAGGAGTGGGTGGTAGAATCTGTGCAAGGTGTGTTGCGGGTGTGCCGGCGCCTCTTCCGGCGCGATTCCCGCGCGGTGATGTAAGGAAGGGCGGCTGTGCGTCAGGCCAAACGACTTGTGAAAATTGTGGTGGGGTTTACCCTGCTGCTGCTCGGCGCCGTCTTGCTTTTTACACCGGGTCCAGGATGGCCGGTGGTCTTTGCGGGACTGGTGCTGCTTGCCGCGGAGTTTATCTGGGCCCGCCGCCTGCTTGACCACTTGAAGTCGCAGGTGGATCGTGTTCGCACATCCCTGCGGCCGTCGAACAACTCCGAAAAAGCTTGATCTTTCGCCGCTCTCGTCTCTCTCTGTGCTCTCTGCGCTCTCTGCGTTTTCATTGATCTCAGCTTCGTGGGACGAAATACCCAGGGAAACCTAGAAAAAGATTTACACAGAGAACACAGAGAGCGCAGAGAGCACAGAGGTAAACCCCAGAGAGGGAGATTTGTTGCTAATGGTTCAGTTCGGCTTCTTGGCAGGCGGCTGCGAATCCGGCTGCCTACCCAGCCGGCCGCGTTTGCCTTGCTGGCTTAGCTTCTCCCCCCAGCCTTTGCCTTCCGCTTGCTGCGCGCGCTGCGCCGACGCGTCCAAATACACTTTGTAGGCTTCGGTCCCCCAGGCCTGCTCGATGCGCGTGTGGACTTCGTCATCGGAGACGTGAATGTAGGTAATTCGTTCGCGGAACGGCCGGCCGCCGGCGGTTTTCTTGTGTTCGAGGACCAGGGTATTGTCGTCCTTCCAGTTGCCGCTGTATTCGCCGATGCCGCCGGCATCGTCAAACCACCACAGTTTGTAGACACGGTCTTCGTGGTCGTAAGCCATAACCCCATGGGCGTGGCTGTCGCCTTCCGGTCCGCTGCCCTCGTAGCCTATGAAGAGGTAGAGGCCAAAAGCCGGCCGCGCGATCCAGCGACCTTTGCCGCTCGGGCTGTCAGCCGGGTCGCCGGCATAGCGCACATCCTCTTGCCAGGCGCCGGCGAAAACCATCAGCTTTTTGTCCTCGGCTCCGGAGAAGGGGTTGTCTTTGGCCTGGGTCTGGGCCTTGCCCTTTTGCGCGGACTGCTGTGCGAGGACGGAAATTCCGGCAACGCAGAGTGCTGCGAAGATTATCGCCGTGGCCAGTCCTGAGAACATTGCCAGTCGCCGGTACATGCTCGCCTCCTGCTCGTGATGCTGCATGGTAAGAGTGCCGGCCTGAATGCCGGCGATGAGGGGAGCGCTCTTGCCGCGCCGCAGCCTGCCGATTAAACCCGCACCTCTTAGCATAGTCGCGCGCGCTACTCTTTTGAACCACAAAGCCAGCGGCTTTGCCATGCTGGTGCAGTTATGGTTACATCAGAGTTTGATGGCGCTGCGCGGATCGCGGTCGCCCCAGGGGGGTTATGAGCCGTTGGAAGGGGAAATGGGCGCTGGTCACCGGAGCCAGCGCCGGGATCGGCACCGAGCTGGCGCGCCAACTGGCCGCGGGCGGAGCGCATTTGCTGCTGACCGCGCGGCGCAAAGACCGTCTGGAGAAGCTCGCCGAGGAACTGCGCTCGCGCCACGGCTCAAACGTTGCGGTGTTTGCCGCCGACCTCGGCCAGCCTGGCGCGGCCGACGCCGTCTTTGGCTATACCTCCGGCAAGGGGATCGAAGTCGAACTGCTGGTGAACAACGCGGGTTTCGGCGTTTACGGTGAATTCACACGCATCCCCCTCGAACGCCAGCTCGAGATGGTGCAGGTGAATGTCTCCGCGGTGATCCACCTGACCTACCTGTATCTTCCCGGAATGCTCGAGCGGAGGCACGGGGACATCTTGATCGTTGCTTCCACCGCCGGGTTCCAGTCGGTTCCCTACATTTCCGCATATGCCGCGACGAAGTCCTTCGACTTGTTTTTCGCCGGGGCGCTGGCAGAGGAGGTGCGTCCGCAGGGAGTGCGCGTGTGCGCGCTCTGTCCCGGATCTACCACCACGGAATTCCAGCAGGTGGCCGGCCAGCCTGATAATTCCTTTCGTTCGGCGGAGAGCGCCGAAAAAGTGGCCCGAGTGGGGCTGGAGGCTATGGCCAGTGGAAAGAGCCTGGTCGTATCGGGCGGGAAAAATAAATTCATGGTTCAGAGCCAGCGGCTCGCTCCCCGCAGCCTGGTAGCGCGTGTGGCGGCGAAAATGTTTCGCCCCGGCACACGGTAATCTCCTAGACGCCGAGCATTCAGGTGGCCCCTGTCCACCCACAGCGTTGTACCTCCAGGCAGGGCCGGGTGGCGGCAGATGAAAAACTATTGGAACTTTGCCCGCCCGGTATTGGAACTAGTATTGGCAGCGCGTTTGGGCATCTTAGGACGTGGATGACAGCGAAGGGGAATCTCAGCCCGGAGGAGTTGCTTTCCCGCGCGGCTGCCGGAGATGAGGAGGCCTTCGCCCTTCTCTACCGTCAACTGCAGGGAGGGGTCTATCGCTTTGCCCTGCAGATGAGTGGGAGCCAGAATATTGCCGAAGAGGTGGTTCAGGAAGTGTTCATGGTCTTGATCCGCGATTCGAAGAAGTTTGATCCTGCCCGGGGCGCCTTGCAGTCGTTCCTGTACGGCGTGGCACGCAACCATGTGTTGCGCTGCATCGAGCGGGACACGCGGTACGTGCCGGTGGGGGATGACCAGGCATCCATGGAGGACGCGCTCCGCCGCGGGGCCAACGGTGTCCACAGGCAGGTCCCGGCCGGAGATATTTCCGATGAGCTGGTGCGCCGGGAAACCGTCGGGCGAGTGCGCCAGGCGGTGCTGGCGCTGCCCGCTTATTACCGGGAAGTTGTGGTCCTGTGCGAGCTGCAGGGGATGAGCTACGAAGACGCCGCCCGGGTCATCGGGTGCGCCATCGGGACCGTTCGCTCGCGTCTGCACCGGGCCCGCGATCTCTTGCAGGCCAAACTGCGCGTGCTCCGTCCGCAATCCGGCGAGAACGGCGTGCCTGCGCAGCAATTGGAAGTGAGAGGTAGAGCATGAACTGCGAGCAAGTCCAGGATGTGTTCGTTGCGATTGCGCGCCAGGAAGGGGTGGACGAGGCACTTTCCACGCAGGCCCACGCACACGCGCAGGACTGCCCGCGCTGCGCGGCGTTCTGGGCGGATTCACGAACTCTTGGCGAGGATCTGGAGGTGCTGGCCGCGGAGGACCGCGAAAAGCTGGCTCCCGCCCACCTGGAAGGTGCGCTTCGAATCGAGTTCCGGCAGGGCAGAAGGGCTGCACTCCGGAGGCGCGCATTTGCGCGTTGGTCTGCGGGCGCGGCGGCCGCCGCTTGTCTCCTCCTTGCAGGTGGCGCCGCGACCCGCTGGATCCTGGTGCGGAGCGCGGCTCGGACGGATAAAGTGGCTGTCATGCCCGCGCAACAGATGGCCGGCGTCGTCGAGTCGAGTTCGGACGGGCAGGCTGACCTCACGGAATTCACCGCGCAATTGAATGCGTGGGAAAACGCGAAGAAAGCGCACGAGTTGACCACAGACTTCTTTCCTTTCTCCAGCGGTGTGGATTCCGCGCCCCTGGAAGAGGCCACCTTAATCCGCGTAAGGCTCCCGCGTGCGGCCATGTCCTCCTACGGTTTTATCGTCCCCGAGGAACGCGCCGCGGAATGGGTGAATGCCGACGTTGTGTTGGGGGAAGACGGACAACCCCGCGCCATCCGCTTCGTGCGGTAAGCAGGCGGGCGAGAGAACGATTTGGTTCTTAGAAACAATCATCTTTGTCATGGAGGCACGATGAAGCGGAATCGCTATCTTACCCAGGTGCTCGTGATTCTTTCGCTGGCACTGGCGGCCAGTGCCAGCGCTGTTGCCCAAGGGGTTCCTCAGGGGCCGCCACCGCCCTTCTCGTCGAATGGCGAGCGGGGTCCGGGCGGGCCGCCGCCCGGCGATCGATTTGACTTCGTGGGTTTTGAGATGAGCCTGGGCGGCCGGCTGGTGAAGGGCGCGCCCTACTCGGCTCAAACCACCATGCAGATTACTCAAACGCTGGGCGACGGCAACCACATC
>JBGPJC010000038.1:0-31111 GCA_041485165.1 Terriglobia bacterium
AACCACCTGCGACGGACGAACGGCAGCGGACAATGCCACGGTGCGCACCGTATTCATGGTGGGGCCGGACAAAAAGATCAAGCTGATGCTCAGCTACCCCATGAGCACCGGCCGCAACTTCGACGAAGTGCTGCGCGTGCTCGATTCGATGCAACTCACCGCCAAGCACAAAGTGGCCACGCCGGTGAACTGGAAACCGGGCGACGACGTGATCATACTTCCGTCGGTGTCGGACGAAGAGGCCAAACAGAAGTATCCCGGCGGCTGGAAGGCGCCGCGGCCTTATCTACGGATCGTTCGCCAGCCGAAGTAGCAGCGCGCAAGCGAGGATGGTGTGCCGTGATCCTCAAACAGTTCTACCTGCCGTGCCTGGCGCACGCTTCTTACATTATTGGAGACGAGGAGACGGGCACGGCAGCCGTCGTTGACCCGCAACGCGACATTGAGCAATACATTGCATTTGCCGCCGAACACGCGCTCAAGATCAAGCACGTATTCCTGACGCATCTCCACGCCGATTTTGTCGCCGGGCATTTGGAGCTGCGCGATCGCGCGGGCGCAACGATCTACCTGGGTGCCGCGGCCAAGGCGGCGTATCCGTTTACCCCTCTCCGCGACGGCGCCATTCTCGAATTCGGACGCGTACGCCTCAAGGTGCTGGAAACACCGGGACACACTCCGGAGTCGATCTCCATCGTCGTTTACGACCTGGCCGCCAGCGATACGCGACCGCATGCCGTACTGACCGGAGACACTTTGTTTATCGGCGACGTAGGGCGGCCCGACCTGCGCGCGGCGCTGGGCTGGTCGGCAACCGAACTTGGCAGCCTGCTGTTCGATTCGCTGCACAAGAAGCTGCTGGCGCTGCCGGACCAAAGCCTGGTCTATCCGGCCCACGGCGCGGGTTCGCTCTGCGGGAAGGCGCTGAGCAAGGAGACGGTATCAACCCTGGGAGAACAGCGGCGATCGAACTACGCGCTGCAGCCCATGAGCAAAGAAGCGTTCATCCAGGTGGTGACGGCCGATCAACCGGAAGCTCCGCCCTACTTCACGTACGACGCCGTGCTGAACAGCCAGGAGCGGCCGACGCTGGACGAAGCGCTGGCGCGCGAGATGAACCCGCTGACGCTCGACGGCCTGCTCGAATTGCAAGCGGAGGGCGCGCAGATCCTGGATACGCGTGATCCCGTCGAATTTGCGGCGGCGCACCTGGCGGGCAGCATCAACATCGGCCTGGGCGGCCAGTACGCAACGTGGGCCGGAACCGTGCTGGATCGAAAGCATCCGATCGTAATCATCGCGGACCCTGGCCGGGAGAAGGAATCGGCAATGCGGCTCGGGCGCATCGGGTTCGATCACGTGGCTGGATATTTGCAAGATGGATTGCGCAGCCTGGAATCGCGGCCGGAACTGACGGTCACAACGGAGCGCGTCAGCGCACCGTTTGCCGCGGAGCTGCTGTCATCGAGCCAGCCGCCGCTGGCCATTGACGTCCGCGCGCCGGGCGAACGCGAAGAGAAGCACATTGGCGGCAGCTTGGGTATCCCGCTCAATCATCTGATGGAAAATCTGGGAAAGCTGCCGCGAGACCGTTCCCTGCTGGTCTACTGCGCGGGCGGCTACCGGTCGTCCATCGCCGCGAGCTTGTTGCAAGGCAGCGGATTTGACCGCGTCAGTGAAATTGCCGGCGGCTTTGCGGGATGGGAAGCCGCAAAACTGCCGGTCAAAACCGCCCAGGCTTTGTCATAGAAACTTCGGAGTCGCCAGAGGCTTCCTAGTGGACAGTGGGCAGTGGTTAGTCCGGATTTCTCACAAGATTCTTGATCAAGAGAACGATTGGCCCTTTCCCCCTGGGTTGGGAGCATTCCTCCCCCGCCAACTCGCGGCGACAAAGCGTTGTCGGGGCGGTTCTGCGGTAGGGGCACGGCATGCCGTGCCCCTACGCCAGAGGCGTGCGCCACCTTCCTCCGCAATTGCACCTTTTCTGAATTCTTGTGAGAAATCAGGGTTAGTGGTCAGTGATCAGCAGAACGTAAGACCAACAAGAATTCGCGGGAATCAAAGGACTTGGGCCCTCCCGCCCTCGCCGCGGCGAGGACGGGGCACCGAGCGTTGCCCCGATGGGTTAATCCGGGTGGCAGGCCTGAGCAAAGGTTTGCCAGTTGAGTGGCCCGCCTTTACCCCCTGCCAGTTAACGGAGCGACTCCCAGTACTGATAGTACTAGCGCGGTTTTCCGAGCTCGTCGCTCAACGCGTCAAGCAATGTCATTCCTTTTCAGTTCTAGACACCACTTGCGAAGCCTCGCTCAGTATGTTACAAGCTGCGAACGGTCTTCCGGGGCCTGGCCAAAGCCTTCTGCCAGCCCCCTGGCGTCCCGGAAGCGTGTTCTGAACAGAATGGGGTTCATGCGTTTCGCGCAGCGGTTTTGGTCAGCTCAGTATTTCTTCGGTCTGGCGATTCTATTGTCGCGAGTCTGCTTGTGCCAGGAGCGCTGACTCCAGCGACGGGGGGAACCATGATCCGCTACCGTGCTTTCGCCATCAGGACGCTACTCCTGCTTTCTTGCGCCGTTCTGGCCAGTTGCACCACCGCCAGCGCTCCTGTGATCACCCTCACGCCGAGCGGAGCCCAAATGGTGGACCAGGGCCAGAGCCTGAACTTTACGTCGAACCAGGACGTGACGTGGAGTCTTGCCAGCCTGGGCACGCTCACCAATGTTACAAAGACTTCAGTGACCTACAACGCGCCAGCCGTAGTCAATGCAGCGGCCATGGACCACCTGATAGCAACCTCTGTGAAGGACACCAAGAAGTCCGTCAGCATCGAGATCGACCTCCTGCCTCCACCGAGTATCACTACTGCTGCGCTTCCGGACGGCACCAACGCTACGGCCTACAGCCAGCAGGTGCAGGCCAGCGGGGGGGTGGGCACGAAGACCTTTACTGTGCCCGCAAACACGCTGCCCGCAGGTCTGACGATGAGTGCGAGCGGCCTGATCACCGGCAAACCGACTGGCTCCAATGTCACCTCCAATTTCACCATCACCGTCACCGACCAGGGCACGCCACCGCTGATGGCTATGAAGGCGCTGAGCATCCACATTGCGCCGCCGCCCGCGCTGGTGATTACCTCCACGTCTCCCCTGCCGAATGGCACAACAAACGTCGTTTACAACAGCAGCGGCGCGGTCGCGGCCAGCGGCGGGATCGCGCCAGTCACGTTTGCCATCACCGGCGGCGCGCTCCCTCACGGCTTGGCTCTCAACGCCAACACCGGCTTGATCACCGGCACCCCGGACACGACGGCGAACAATTTTGGCGTCTTCAATTTCACGGTGACGGCCACGGACACGGCCATCCCTCCGCAGACACCCAGCAAAGCGTTCACCATCACCATCACTCCGCCGCTGCTCGCCATCACCAACACCACGCTCCCCAATGGGCAAGTCGGCTTTAGTTACAACGGCACAGTTCAAGCTATGGGCGGATTCCCGCCGCTGGTATTCAGCGTCAGCGCCGGCACGCTTCCCAACGGCCTGGCACTCAACGCCGCGAATGGCGCGATTACCAGCATGCCGACCGTGGCGAATACATTCAACTTTACGATCAAGGTGCAGGACGCGGCTGCGCAGATGGCCACCCAGGCGTATACCGTGACGATCGCGCCGGCGATCAGCATAGCGCTGACTACCCCGCCGCCCGCCAGCCTGCAGGCGACCCTGACCGCGATAGTCGCCGCCACCGTTTCCAACGATTCGGGGAATATGGGTGTGGATTGGAGCGTCACCTGCGGCAGCGCCGGGGCTTGCGGCTCGTTCAATCCCGTGCATACGGCCAGCGCCGGGAACACGACATTCACCGCTCCTGCCGCGGTCCCAACTGGCGGCACGGTAACCATCACTGCAACGTCCACCGCCGACCCGACGAAAAAAGCCTCCGGCATGACGACGATCACGCCGCCGCCCATCATCGTCACGTTTGTGTCGACGCTGCCGCCGGTCTCGCTCCAGGTGAGCACCTCAGCGACGGTCACCGCGCACGTCGCCAACGATTCGATGAATCTGGGTGTGGATTGGAGCGTCACCTGCGGCAGCGCCGGGGCTTGCGGCTCGTTCTCACTCGCGCATACGGCCAGCGACACAGGGACAATGTTTACGGCTCCGGCGGCCGTGCCGACGGGCACTACCGTCACCATCAAGGCCGCCTCGACCGCGGACAACACCAAGTTTGTCACCGCGGTCATAACCATCACCACGGCGCCGCCCGTCATGATTGTCTTCACGACGGCCCCGCCAACGTCACTGATAGTGTCCGCAACTGCTCCAATGAGCGCCACGGTCACCAACGATCCCACGAACGCGGGCGTGAATTGGATCGTCCTTTGCGGCAGCGCCGGGCGTTGCGGATCGTTCAGCGCCCTCCATACGGCCAGCGGGGCAAACACGACCTACACCGCGCCGGCGGCCGTGCCGGCGGGCCCCAGCGTCACGATCAGGGCAGTCTCGGCCGCCGACAATACGAAGTTTGTCACCGCGAACACAACCATCACCCCGACGCCCATCATGATTATCTTCATGCCGCTCCTGCCCGCCTCAGTGGCAACCTCCTCCGTGACGACGATGAGCAGCACCGTCTCCAACGATCCCACGATCGCGGGCGTGGATTGGAGCGTCACCTGCGGCAGCGCGAGCTGCGGCTCGTTCAATCCCACGCACACCGCCAGCGGCGCAAACACGACCTACACCGCGCCGGCGGCGGTACCTGCTGGCGGCACGGTCACCATTAAAGCGGCTTCGACGGCCGACAACACAAAGTTCGCGACCGGCAACGTGACTATCACCGGCGGAGCGTTGACGTGTCCGCTGACGTTAGGTGGTCAGGAGAACCTATTGAACGGAACTTATGCAGGGCTCTTCAACGGCTGGGATGACACGAAAGGCATGTTCCAGGCGACCGCGAGCGTTACAGCCAACGGCGCAGGCACGATCACCGGCGGCGTGGCGGATAGCAACGGCGTGGGCCAGACTCCCTCGATAAACCAGACGATTACGAACGGCTGCTACACGATTGGAACGGGTGGCCGCGGCAAGATGATCTGGAACTTCGGCGGCGGCGGAGGCTCCGTCACTTTCTCGTTCGTCATGAGGGCGGACGGAAAGAACGGCAACCTGATTGAGTTCGATGACACCACGGGGACGACGGGGGGGCGTGGATCCGGCAGCATCCGGCTGCAGGACACGACGCTGTTTTTGGCGTCAACCCTGAACGGCGCGTTTGCGTTCGGCGTGCGGGGCGAAAAGAGCGACGGCACGCGGGTCGGCTCCCTGGGTGCGTTCTCCCTCAACGGTGTGAACACGCTGAGCGGCGGCGCAGTGGATTACAGCGAACCGAATACGAGCTTTACGGGCCTGGCCGCGACAGGCAGTTTCACCGCGCCGGACGCGACGCACGGCCGGGGAACTCTAACGATTACAATCGCGAGTGTGCCGGTGATCGGCAATTTGACGTTGCACTTTGCCTACTACATTACGAGAGGCGGAAGCGGCACCCTTCCCATCATCTACCTGCAATCCACGGACACGCCGGATGCGGTGGGTCACCCTCTCCAGAACGGCCTCATGGCGAAACAGAGTGGCGGTCCATTCAGCGCTGCCTCAGTGACTGGTTCTGTGATCTTTGCGCTGACAGGCTTCGACTCGAGCCACGGCATAACCAACACCATCGTGGGGCTGGCTACTTCCGCTGGCACTGGGACTTTTACCGGATTCGGCGATCAAGAAGCGGATGCCGCGCCTCTGGTCAACGTAGCGGTAAGCGGGACAATCGTTATCGGGGCAAATGGCCTGGGAACGCTGCAGATAACCAGCCCGGCTGTACTTGTCCCCACTTCCATCGTCATGGTGGCGCCGAATACGGCTCTCATGCTGGAAGGAACGCAAACTGGACCCGGGAAAGACACGCAGACGGGGATTCTGCAGCCGCAAACAGCCGGCCCCTTCACCACCGGCTCTCTTGTGGGCACCTTCATCTTTGGCTCGGATGAGCCCGCCACGACCGCAACGGACGTGGAGGTGGGAACCGTAGCCATCACCAGCCCCGGGTTCATCACCATCACCCAGGACAGCAGCAATACGAGTGGATTGCAGCCAAACACGGTGATGACGGCCACCTACACCATGGCCGCAAATGGGCGCGGAGACATAACCATCACCAGCGGAGGCTCTGGGACCGCAGTGATTTACCTGTACAGCGCGAACAAGGCCGTGGTTATGCGCAGGGGCGGCGGAGATATTGCACTCTTCAACCTCGAGCAGTAGAAGCGGGGTTCGGCAGCAACGCCCGAGCGGTCAGGCGCGTGCATAATCATGTCAGGAAAACGCTCCCGCTGCGTCCGCCTGCTTGGCTGAACGTGCTGCTACTGGGACCTCGGCGGCCGCTTAAAAACTGAGCCTGCTTTCGGGGGGGCGTTCACTCGAACCCATTACGGACTACCCGTAGCAGTTGCCGCACTCAGCATCTCGATTCGAGCCACCGCGCGATAACTTCCGGATCGTCGCCCACTCGGAAACTATCGTGCGAATGAACGCTTTGCCGCCCGGCCAGCGGCGCAAACACGACTTTCACCGCCAATAAGTGAGTGGATGATTGTGTGCGTGGCCCAGTCTGAGAGCGAACAGGTGACTTGAGGGGCCGGGCCGGTGTGAAATGCGCCGGCCCCAAAGGCCTTATCCCCGTCCGCGTGGCTACGGCCCAAAAAACAAGAGCGGTATGATAGATGGTAGGGAGCCGCAGGCGGCTCAAGCAACGTCTTCTTATTCGTTGTCCGCCGAGCCCTTCTGCCCGGTGCCGGTAAGGGGCTGGTTTCAATCCTCAACATAGACCTGTCAGGCCAGAACTTCTCTCGTTCTCTATAAGCCAGCCAACGGAGCGGCGCTGGCCCGCATCCTAGCTTTCCAGAGTAGATTCAGCGATGGCAGTTCTCGCCCAGGCCGCAGAAGACCGCAAGAAAACATCACCCGACTGTCCAGAGGCCCGGGAACTTGTCCAACGAGATGGTGTCCAACACGATAGAAGGAGGTCGTCATGATCCGACGGAGTCCGTTATTTTGTGCATTCATCACTACTGTCTTGGTGGCCGGGTGCTTGTTTGCCGCGAGGGCCTCGAATAGCGGGAAGAATGGGCGCACCGCGCCGGGGGTATCCAGCGGGTGGCGGCTGATTGAGCCGATCCAATACGAGAACCTAATCATCTTCCCAGTGATAAGCAGTCAGTCCGCAGACACCGCAGGTTTTGCCACGCTTGACGAGGCTTTGGGGTCAGGCGAGGCGGTGGTGACCGAGGGCGGGGGGAATGTCATACGGCGGTCGCGGGACGGGCGCCCGGTCTCGATCCCGCAGCAGCAGGGGGCGTCCGTCAATCAACTGGTGCTGATCAACCGCGGCTCCAAGCCACTGGTGTTGCTGGCCGGTGAAATGGTGAGTGGAGGCAAGCAGGACCGGATCATTTCCAAGGATCGTATCGTCCCGCCAGGGGCTGAACCCATTCCACTCGATGTGTTTTGCGTCGAACAGAGCCGTTGGTCATCGGGCGCGCAGTTTTCCGCCGGGAAGCTCATGGTCCATCCGAGCGTGCGGGAAAAGGCCGCCGTGGATCAGGAGCAGGGTAAAGTGTGGGCGGCGGTGAGGAGTGGAACCACCTCGAGCACTGTCGGTGTGGCGGGGGGCACGCCGCCGGTGGTGACGACTGGCAGTATCGGCGATGTCGTGTCCAGGGAAGCGCCCACAGTCGCGTATCAGAAAATCTACAAATCATCGCGGGTGAACAGCACGGTGGAGCCTTTTGTCGAAGAAGTCCAGCGGCGCTTTGCGCGGCGTACGGCAGGACTGAAGGGCGAGTCCGTGGTCGGCGTGATCGTCGCTTATGGCGGCGAGTTGGCCTGGAGCGACATCTTCGCATCGGGCGAGATGTTTGGACGCTACTGGCCGAAGCTGCTGCCCAGCTACGTCGTGGAGGCGCTGGCGCGGCCGCAGACCAAGGAACAGGCGTCCCTCGACGATGCCCGGGAATTCCTGCGACCGCTCACCGGCCATGAGACCGTCGAGAGCGAGCCGGGGGCCTACCGGCTGACACAGGTATCACAAGGCCGCTATGTTGAGATTGAGCTGGAGGCGCTGCGGCCGGCAAGCATCATGCTGCACACGTTGAAAATCCATCGTACGAGCTGATAACAACAGACCTGTCAATGAAAGGCACCCATCGAAGCTGAGTTCGTAGACGCCCAGGCGCGCAGCTCACTTATTGAGAGTCAGGACGGAGAGATTGGACTTGGTGTGGATGCTATCTGACTCTGGGTCTCGGCGGCCAAGCGTTTAGCGTTTGTGAACAAATACCAGTTGATGAGAAGTTGGAGCACACATCCAATCGCCAGGGGCACGCCGCTCGAGGCAAGGCTCGCCAACAAAGCAATTCCCACCAGTATGGAATTGGCAATCAGGATCCACTTCACCGTGCCCAGAGATTCTTTGCCCAGCTTCGGTACCTGAACTGAGAGGTACATGTAGGAAAGCCCAAGCGCCAACAGAATTACACCTGCAACAAACTCACTTCCCAACATAGCCTGTACGCCGCTGTAGGCAGGGTAGACGGCGCTCGCAACGAAGTACAGGTGAAGGGACTTGGCGGTCTCTCTCATCGCCACAGTTTTTCCTTCCTTTGTTGTCCAATTAAGGCAACCAGGAAACACGGTCCAAGGATGAGAACGCCGGAAGTGTATGCTTGGGCAATTTCGCATGTCAATCTACTTCTCGCCACAAGCCGGCGGCACAGCCGAATCGGCGCTTTTTCGGGCGCCCCATCCTTGCTTGCGCAGGATTTATGAACCCTACCCAGTGTTGTGTCCCGCAAATACTTGAGCTATCTGCGAAGACGCGGACCCTTCCAGAAAAAGAATTAACACAGAGACCGCAGAGAGGAAAAGGTCTACAGATGTTGAGCGTCGATGACTTGCAGCATCCGTTCGGGACGAGCGCGGACGCGGAAGTCGTCGGTGAGATTTACCCAGCGTACCACCCCGGAAGCATCGATTAGAAATTCAGCGGGGCGCGCAATGTCTGAGTCTTCCGGGCTGGCACTGGCATGCAGGAGATCGTAACGCCGGATTGCTTCGGCCTTGGGATCAGAGAGAAAGGTGTAGGTAAAACCAGCCTGGCCACAAAGTTTGCGGCTTATCTCCGGCGAATCGACGCTGATCGCCACCACGCGGATGCCGTGCTGTTCAAATTCGCCCAGGTGTTTCTGGATTCCCCGCAACTCGGAGATGCAGAACGTTCACCAATAGCCGCGGTAAAAAACCAGCAGCACACCTTTGGGTGGTGTGGTGTAAGCGGCGCCCCGCGGAACCGAAAGCAGCTCAGCTAAAGTCACCGACTTTCCATTCGTATCCAGGAGCGCGAAATCCGGGGCGCGCTGTCCCACACGGGGCGCGGCGGCGGAGCTGGGCAAACGCTTCGTGAAGCTTAAGCTGAAGAAGGCAAACAACGCAATCAGGAGCACGCTCAACACGGAGAGCACTGGGCCGGCTATCTTTCCGCGATAAACCTGCGGCTCTCTGAAGGCGCGCCTGGACCCCACAAACAAGAGAGACAGGGCCGCCAGGAACATCAATCCATTGACCCAGGGGATGTCTCTGGTGACCGGGAATAAAGCGAAAACCAGGAAGTAGCTGGCAAGCCCAGCCAGGGTGAGAGCGAATCCCACCCAGATATACCAATTGAATCGGCGGCTGCTCATATCTCGTCCACTTCTGATGAGACTTGAGAAGATTTTGGTTACATCGCAAGTTTGATTCGACTCGGGAAGCGGCCAGGAAGAGACCTGTAGTGCCAGCGCGCCGGTTGTAGTGGCCGTCCGTTGCCCCGCGGGCCGCCTGCAGAGATGGAATTCGTGCCATTCCCAGGTGCACGGGAGCCGGCGTTTGAAGTTGTCTCCTTAGGAGCGGATTCCGCCGTAAATGGCTTTTTGATCGCCTTGTTGATTGTGTCCACCAGATCCCCCGCCGTGGATTGACTCACTCCGGATTGGCGAAAGCGGATGACGCCCTCGCGATCTATCACGATAAAGGTGGGAAAAGAGTGGACCTTGAACTGGGCCAGAACCTTGCCGGAAAGATCGATGTACTCGGGCCAGGCCATCTGGTTTTTGGCGACAAAGTTCTTCCAGGTTACTTCGTCGTGGTCGGAACTGATGCCGACGATTTCAAAAGGGCGGTTAGCAAACTTCTTGTGCAGTTCCACCAGCATCGGAACGGAAGCCCGGCAGGGCGGACACCAGGTTCCCCAGAAATCCAGGAGAACAACCTTGCCGTGGAGCGTAGCATTCGTGACGTTCGCGCCTTCCAGGGTGACGAAAGCAAAATCGGGTGCGAAGGGCTCGCGGCCGCGGATGGGGTTGGCGATGATGCGTTGCGCTTCGGCTATGGCCTTCGGATCGGCGCCCGGGGTGGCAATGTATTTGTTGAGTTCGGCGAGGCCTTCGGCGTCGCGCATCTGCTTGAGGAGAACTATTCCCAGATCAAGCTGCGCGACCACCTGCCGCGGATCGAGCGCCAGGCAATCGCGCAATTCCTCTTCCGCCTCTTTGAGTTTCTTGTCGCCGGGCTTGCCGGCCATCTCGGTCAGCAACGTGCTGCGGACAAGGTGGGCCAGCGCGGCAATGGATTTGTTGTCACCCGCGGCAGCCAGGGCTTTCTTGGCGTAATCCAGTGCCGCGGACAAATCGCCCACGTTTCGCTCGAGGCTGAAAAGGCGCAGAAAACAATATGCGCAGGTGTGGTGCGCCAGTTTATCCGCCCGGTGATAGGCGTCCCGGGCCTTTTCGAAGTCTTTCCTGGCTAGAAAAGCGTCGCCTTGCGAGATGGCCTGCGCTACCTCGGGGGCCACTTTCTCGTCATCGGCGCGAAGAAGGAAAGCGGAGGATAGAATAACCAGGAGAAGAACAGTGACCGTGCGCATCACTCTCCCTCGAACCAGGGAATCTGAGCCACGACTCAGTTACTCGCGAGAGTTCCGCAATCGTCATCCGCCAGGGCGCGTAGTGCCAGCGCACCCCCAGCGTAGTGGCCGTCGAGCATGGGAGAGAGCAGCCTTCCTCTCCAAATTCCGGCGGCCCCGTTGTACACTATCTCTCCCATCCAGCCTATGCAACGGGAATATCATCGTTGGTGGAGTCCGCGGCTTGACCGGAACATGGAGCTGCTGGTGTTTGGCTACGGCGGCACTCCGTTGCTGGTCTTTCCCACCTCCATGGGCCGCTTTTTTGAGAACGAGGACCGCGGCTTGATCGGCGCGATGGCCCACAAAATTGATTCCGGCGAGCTGCAGGCCATCTGCGTGGACAGCGTGGACTCGGAAAGCTGGTACAACCGCGGCGTCCATCCGCGGATCCGTGTCCTGCGGCATCTGCAGTACGAGCGCTACCTGGTGGACGAAGTGCTTCCGTTCATCCGCGGGAAGAATTCTTCGCAGCACCTGGCGGTGACCGGTTGCAGTTTTGGCGGCTACCACGCTCTGAACTTCACGCTGCGGTATCCGGACTGCGTCACGCACTGCGTGACCATGGGCGGCGCGTTCGACATCCATTCGTTCCTCAACGGCTATTACGATGACGAGTGCTATTTCAACTGCCCGGCCGACTACCTGCAAAACATGAGTGACCCCTGGTACCTGAGCCGTTACCGAAACGGCTTGAAGCTGGTCCTGGCCACCGGCGAGCACGACATGTGCCAGAGCGAAAACCGCAAGATGTCCGGCATCCTGCACGGCAAGCAGATCCCGCACTGGCTTGACGTGTGGGGCGACGGCACGGGGCACGACTGGCCATGGTGGCAGCGCATGGCGCAGAAGTATTTTACCTAGGCGGCCGGAGAACGGCGTCACGCAGCAGAACGGCCCGGGACAGGAGAAAAGCGGTGAAGCGCATCGGGGTACTGTTTGGCATGGAAGAATCGTTTCCACCCGCTCTGGTGGAGCGCATCAACGCCATGAAGGTTTCCGGCGTGACCGCGGAATCGGTGCGCATCGGCGCGGTCGAAATGGCCAAGCCTTCGGGCTATGCGGTGATCGTGGACCGTATCTCGCAGGACATCCCTTTCTACCGCTCCTTTCTGAAGAACGCTGTGCTTGGCGGGACCACGGTGATCAACAACCCGTTCTGGTGGAGCGCGGACGACAAGTTTTTCAATTACGCGCTGGCCTCGCGCATCGGCGTGGCCACACCGCGCACGGTGATCCTGCCGCACAAGCAGCACCCGCCCAGCACCACGGACCGCTCGATGCGCAACCTGATCTACCCGCTCAACTGGGACGAAGTGTTCGCATACGTTGGCTTTCCCGCGTTTCTCAAGCCGCACAGCGGGGGCGGGTGGAAGAGCGTCTACAAGGTGCACAATCCCGAAGAGCTTTTCCGCGCCTACGATGAGACCGGAGACCTGTGCATGACGCTCCAGGAAGGCATCGAGTTCGACAACTATTTCCGCTGCTACGTGATTGGCCAGGAGAAAGTGAAGGTGATGGCCTACGACCCGCGCGCGCCACACCACGAGCGCTACGTCAAGAATCCGCCGCCGGTGGCGCCCGCCCTGCTCGAGCGCATCATCCAGGACGCCATCAAGCTTTGCCGCGCGCTGGGGTACGACCTGAACACGGTGGAGTTCGCAGTACGCGACGGCATCCCCTACGCCATTGATTTCCTGAATCCTGCTCCGGACGCCGAAGCCAGTTCGGTGGGCGCGGAGAACTTTGCCTGGGTGGTGGACGCCGTCGCCGAGCTGGCGGTAAGCAAGGCCCAGAGCGCCGTGAATCCGGCGGCCGAGCTTCGCTGGGCGTCGTTCCTGCGGGGCGCGCCGCCCGCCGGCAAGACCGGCGCGGCTAAGTCCGGCATATAGGTGGGAAGGAGATCGAGTGCAGCAGGGCAGGTGAGCGCATGAAACCCAGTTTCACCATCGGAATCGAGGAAGAGTATCAGACCATTGATCCGGTCAGCCGCGAACTGCGCTCGCACATCCACACCGAGATCCTGGAGAAGGGCAAGTTGCTGCTCGAGGAGCGCGTCAAGCCGGAGATGCACCAATCCGTGGTCGAGGTGGGCACGCGCGTCTGCCAGAACATCAAGGAAGCGAAAGTAGACGTGATGCAGCTTCGCCGCAAGATGCTGGACCTGTGCCAGCAGAACGGTCTGCGCCTGGCCGCGGCGGCCACGCATCCCACCGCCGACTGGCGCACGCAGGAGATCTATCCCGACCCTAGGTACGCATCCATGGTCGAGGACATGCAGATGGTGGCCCGCGCCAACTTGATCTTCGGCCTGCACGTGCACATCGGCGTCGAGGACCGAGAGGATGCCATCAACCTGATGAACGTCGCGCGCTACTTCCTGCCGCATCTGCTGGCGCTCTCCGCCAATTCTCCGTTCTGGATGGGGATGAACACCGGCCTGCACTCCTACCGCTGCAAAGTCTTCGACAAGTTCCCGCGGACCAACATCCCGGACTACTTCGCGAGCTGGGGGGAGTACGAAAACTTTGTCAAACTGCTGGTGAAGACGAACAGCATTGATAACCCCAAGCGCATCTGGTGGGACATCCGGCCGCACCCCTACTTCGACACGCTCGAGGTGCGTGTCTGCGATATTCCCATGCGTGTCGAAGAGACCGTCGCTCTCGCGGCGCTCATCCAGGCCACTTTCGCCAAGCTCTACAAGCTTTTCTCCGGCAACCAGACCTTCCGCTTGTACCGCCGCGCGCTGCTGATGGAGAACAAGTGGCGCGCCGCGCGCTACGGCCTCTCCGGCAAGCTGATTGATTTCGGCAAGCAGACCGAAGTGCCCGCGCGCGACCTGATCCTCGAGTACGTCGACTTTGTGGACGACATGGTGGACGAGCTCGATTCCCGCGAGGAGATCAACTACATCCACCAGATCCTGAAAATGGGCAACGGCGCCGAGCGCCAGCTCCGCGTCTACAAAGAGACCGGAGATTTCTGCAAAGTTGTCGATTACATTATCGAGGAGACCCGCGCCGGTCTGTTCGAGGACACGCCCCGGTCGGTGGGAGCGACGCAGTGAGCGTTTCACGCAAATCGAACGGCTTCGATCCGGAGTATTCTCCCGGAGCGCGCAACGCGGTGCGCGTCTGCCTGCGCATCGCGCCTGAAGAAAAAGTCACGGTCATCACCGACCGCGCCACCGCGGAGATCGCCGCGAGCTTGATCAGCGAGCTCGAAGAACTCGGCGCACCCCATCGTCTGTGGACGCTGGAGGAGCAAGACTCGCGCCCGTTGCGCGATATGCCCGCGCCGATCCTCGCCGACCTGGAGACCAGCCAGGTGAGTATCTTCGCCGCCGGCGCACAGCAGGGGGAGCTGCGCGCGCGCATGCAGATGACCGAGGTGGTCAACCGGCGGCACCTCCGCCACGCGCACATGGTCAATATCAACCGCCAGATCATGCTGGAAGGCATGCGCGCGGATTTCCTGAAGGTGGACGAAATCAGCACGCGGGTGCACAAGATGGCCGCCGCGGCCACCTGCGTGCGCTCGCGCACCCCCGCGGGCACCGCGCTGGAGGCGGAGTTCCGCCGCGATTACCGCTGGATCAAGACCAGCGGCATCATCAGCCCGGAAAAATGGGGCAACCTGCCCGGCGGCGAGGTGTTCACCACGCCGGCGCTGATCAACGGCACGTTTGTGGTTGACGGCGTGGTCGGCGACTACCTCTGTGCGAAATACGGCCAGCTGAGCGACGCGCCGCTGACCCTTCTGGTCAGGCAGAGCCGCCTCAAAGAAGTACACTCTGAAAACCGCGAGCTCGAAGACGAATTCTGGAAATACACCCACACCGATGAGAACAGCGACCGCGTCGGAGAGTTCGCCATCGGCACCAACGTCGAGCTGAAGCAGGTGATCGGGCAGATCCTCCAGGATGAAAAATTCCCCGGCGTCCACATCGCCTTCGGCAATCCCTACGGCGAGCACACCGGGGCGGACTGGTATTCTTCGACGCACATTGACGTGGTGGGCACGCGCTTCCAGATCTGGCTCGATGACCGCCAGATCATGGAGGAAGGGAAATTCCTCATTTAGCCGGGGTCCCGCGATGATCCCGCACCTGCGCGAGTCGTTTAACCGCAACTTTACGCCGGAAAAGTACGCCGCATTTCTCGACAACCTCGATCGCGCCTGCGGGACGCATGTCAAATTTCGCAATTGCGAGACGCCGTGTTTTTTTCCTGCGACGCTGCTGGAACGGCTGGCTGCGGCCGGTCACGACCTGATCCATCAGCTCGTGGACAGCGCTGCCTACCGCTCGGCGTCGAGCGAATGCATCCCCAAGGAATTCGATGCGCCCGGGGAGACGCCCCGGCCGCTGTTCATCCAGGCGGACTTTGGCCTGGTCCGCGGCGTTGCCGGCGAGCTCGAGCCTCGCCTGGTTGAGATTCAGGGTTTTGCCTCGCTCTACGCCTATCAGGTTGCGCTGGCGCAGAGCTATTTGCAGAGCTACGGGCTGAGCCCCGAGTTCCGCTTCCTGGTCGGCGGGCAGAGTCTCGAAGATTACTTACGCTTACTGCGGCGCGCTATCGTCGGCGGCCACGATCCCGAAAATGTCGTCCTGCTGGAGATCGAGCCGGAGGAGCAGAAGACCCTGCCGGATTTTCTGCTCACCGAAAAGCGGTTCGGAGTCCGTGCGGTGTGCATCACCGCGCTGCGCAAGGAGGGCCGCCGGCTGTTGTACTCCCGCGACGGGAAATGGGTGCCCATCCGGCGGATTTACAATCGAGTGATCGTGGACGAGTTGCTGCGGAAGAAGATCGCGCTGCCTTTTTCCTTCCGCGACGAGTTGGAAGTCGAGTGGGCCGGTCATCCCAACTGGTTTTTCCGCATCAGCAAGTTTTCTTTGCCGCACCTGCGGCATGCCTCGGTGCCGCGCACGCAGTTCCTCGACCAGGTGGAGGAATGGCCGCGCGACCTCGAGAACTACGTCCTCAAACCGCTGTACTCCTTTGCCGGGCTGGGAGTGAACGTGGGGCCATCGCGGGATGACCTCGAAGCGATCCCGCGAGAGAAGCGGAGTGAGTACATCCTCCAGGAGCGCATGCGCTTCGAGCCGGTAATTCTCACCCCTCACGGCCCCACGCAGGCGGAGATCCGCATCATGTACATCTGGCTCGACGAGTTGGTTGCCGGGCCGTGCATTGTGCGCATGGGCCGCGGAAAAATGATGGGGGTGGACCACAACCGCGACCTCGAATGGGTGGGCGCTTCCGCCGCGCTTATCCCGTGATGTCGTAGGGGCACGACTTCGTCGTGCCCCTACAAAGGTTGCCTAGCTTCCGCCGCGCTGATGCGGTGATGTGGTAGGGGCACGACGAAGTCGTGCCCTTCGCACTCAAAGGCCTTCGGGCTGCCGGTGCAATCAGTGTTGCCGGGGTGGTGTTGCATTTGCCCGCCGTGAGGCGTCCAATAGATAGGGAAATCAATACAGCAGAGAGGGACGGCGATGCGAGATGCGGTGCTGGTGAGTTCAGTAAGGACGGCGGTGGGCCGGGCATTCAAGGGCGGGCTGCGCGCCATGCGGCCCGATGATCTGGGCGCCATCGCCATCCGCGGCGCGCTGGCGCGTGTGCCGCAGCTCGACCCCAAAGAGATCGAAGATGTCATCCTCGGCTGCGCAATGCCGGAGGCCGAGCAGGGTTTTAACGTGGCGCGCATCGCCTCGCTGCGCGCAGGCCTGCCGGTGGACGCCTCGGCAATGACCATCAACCGCTTTTGCTCCTCGGGCCTGCAAGCCATCGCCATGGCCGCCGAGCGCATACAACTCGGCTATTCCGAAGTGATCATCGCCGGTGGCGCCGAATCCATGACCATGGTGCCCATGGGCGGCAACAAGATTTCTCCCAATCCCTGGCTGATGGACCACTACCCGGATTCCTATCTGGGCATGGGACTCACCGCGGAAAATCTGGCGAAGAAACATGACATCACCCGCCAGCAGGCCGATGAGTTCAGTCTGGCCAGTCACCAGAAGGCGCTGGCGGCGATCGCCGCGGGGAAATTCAAGGACGAAGTCGTGCCCGTCGAGGTCAGCGTGACCGCGCTGAACAACGGCAAGGCCAAGACGGCGACGAGCACATTTGAAATTGACGACGGCCCGCGCGCCGACACCTCGCTCGAAGCCTTGGGTAAGCTCAAGCCCGCGTTCCATGTGAAAGGAACGGTCACCGCGGGGAACAGCTCGCAGATGAGCGATGGCGCGGCGGCGGCAGTGGTAATGAGCGCGGAACGCGCGCGGGCGCTGGGCATCAAGCCCTTGGCGCGATTCGTGGCCTTTGCCACGGCGGGATGCCCGCCCGAAGAGATGGGCGTGGGGCCGGTGTTCGCCATTCCCAAGGCGCTGAAGATCGCCGGGCTAAAGCTCGAACAGATTGATGTGATCGAGCTGAACGAGGCCTTCGCGGCGCAAGCGCTAAGTGTGATCAAGCTGGCGGGAATCGATCCGGCTAAAGTTAACCCCAACGGCGGAGCGATCGCGCTCGGCCATCCGCTGGGCTGCACCGGGGCGAAGGTGACCGCCACTATCCTGCGCGAACTCGAGCGCCGCGGCGGGCGCTACGGCCTGATCACCATGTGCGTCGGCGGCGGTATGGGTGCCGCCGGCATCCTCGAACGGCTCAACTGACCTTCGCCCGCCGGAGCGGCGCAGAAGACGCGATTTTCAATTGGCTGGATTTGCCGCTGCATTGGCGGGACATGGAAGGTCGTGAGTTGCCGCCAGGGTCGTCTTCAAGAACTCCAGCAAGAACTTCTCTTCGTTCCGCCCGAGCCACCTGCCAAACCTCGGCATCAAGCCGCCGCACTCCAGGAAATCCTCGCGCTGAATATCAGCAGCAGACTAATCCCGTCGTAAGCAATTGCTCTGGCCCGGCGTTCCCGGTAGTATGTTTTGCAGCGTGCTAGCGCCTGCCGCGCATGCGCGGCACCGGCGCCAGCCGGATTGAAGGAGAAATTATGGCCACCACAACTGTTGCCCAAGCGGTCCCCAAGGGCGGAAGCTTTCTGGTTGAATCACACCGCCCCGAGGATGTCTTCAGCCCCGCCGATCTGAGCGATGACCAGAAGCTGATCGGGCAGACCGCGGAAGAGTTTGTCGCCAAAGAGGTGGTCCCGCACGCCGCCGAGCTCGAGCAGCACAAAGAAGGGCTGATGGCGGCGATGCTCAAGAAGGCCGGGCCGCTGGGCCTGCTGGGCGGAGCCATCCCCGAGGAGTACGGCGGCGCGGGCCTGGACAAGATCTCCGCCACGTTGCTGGCGGAAAAGCTTTCCGGCTACGGCTCCTTCGCTGTCTCACACGGCGGGCACGCCGGCATCGGCACCATCCCCATCGTTTATTTCGGAACGGAAGCGCAGAAGAAAAAATATCTGCCCAAGATGGCCAGCGGCGAGATGCTCTCCTGCTACTGCCTGTCTGAGCCGCAAGCCGGTTCGGATTCGCTGGCCTCGCGCACCCGCGCAGTGCTCTCCCCGGACGGCAAGAATTGGATGCTGACCGGACAGAAAATGTGGGTCACCAACGGCGGTTTTGCCGACGTCTTCATAGTCTTCGCCAAGGTGGACGGCGAGAAATTCTCCTGCTTCATCGTCGAGCGCGGCACGCCGGGCTTCAGCGTCGGCGCCGAAGAAAAGAAAATGGGGATCAAGGGCAGTTCGACGGTGCCCCTCTTTTTTGAAAACGCGCCGGTGCCGAAGGAAAACCTGCTGCACGAGATCGGGCGCGGCCACATCGTGGCCTTCAACACGCTCAACGTCGGGCGCTTCAGCCTGGGCGCTTACTGCCTGGGCGGAGCCAAGATGGTCCTGGAAGTGGCCGCGAAATACGCCCGGGAGCGCACCGCCTTCGGCAAATCCCTGAACGAGTTCGGCCTCATCCGCGAGAAGCTGGCGCACATGGCGGTATGCATCTTCGCGCAGGATTCGATGATTTACCGTTCAGCGGGAATGATGGACGCAGCCATGTCCGCCGCCGGAGGCGCTGCCGACAAGACCCAGCAGTTGATGAAGGTCCTCGAAGAGTACGCCATCGAGAGCTCGATCAGCAAAGTGTACGGCAGCGAGGCCATGGACTTTGTGGCCGATGAAGCGGTGCAGATTTACGGCGGGTATGGCTACCACGAGGACTATCCCGTGGCGCGCGCCTACCGCGACAGCCGCATCAACCGCATCTTTGAAGGCACCAACGAGATCAACCGTATGCTCATCGTGCAGATGCTGATGAAGCGGGCCACGGCCGGGGCGCTGCCGCTGATCCCCGCGGCCATGAAGCTGATGGACGAGATCCTGGCGGGGCCGCAGTTGGAAGAGTCTTCGACCGCGCCTTTGGCCGAAGAAGAGCGCACCGTGGGCAACGCCAAGAAATGCTTCCTGATGTCCGCCGGCGCGGCCATGCAAAAGCACCGCGAAAAGCTCGCTGACCATCAGGAAATCCTTGGCGAGCTGGCGGACATGGCCATGGAAAATTACGCCATGGAGTCTTCGCTGCTGCGCGTGCAGAAGGCTGCGGCGCGCCGCGGCGAGACCCAGCTTGCGGCCATGACCGCCGCTGTGCGCTTGCTGGTAACCGACGGGATGGATCGCGTCGAGAAGAACGCCCGCACCGTGCTCGCTGCTGTCGCCGATGGCGACACGCTGCGCACGCAACTCATGGCCCTGCGGCGCTTTGCCAAGCGCGAGCCGGTGGACACCATCGGTCTGCGCCGGCAGGTGGCCGAAGCCGTTCTTACCGGTGACCGCTACCCGTTCGAGTGCCGGTAACACGGGTGACATCGTCAAAAGTTTCCGCGCGCCGCGAGGCGAGCGTGCTTGCGCGGCTCGATGTTCCTTCAGTTTGCTCGCTCGCCGAGCCCTACCTGCGTGGATTCCAGCCCGTTCGTGAAAACCGCGGAGGTCTTTACGGCTACTGGTTTCTCCGGCGGGGCGAGCGGCCGGCGGTGGCAAGCTTCTCCGCGAAAAAGCCTGTGGCCAAGGGCGCCACGGAGATGGGATTCTTCGCCGGCTACCTGCTGCGCCCCGGCGCGATTCCTGGGCTTGGTGCCCAGCCTCCGGAATGTCTGGTTGGCGCGTGCATCCTGCCGGTGGGAAGCGCGCGGCACCGCGCGCTGGTCACCACCAAGGGAAGTCTGGTGCGCAAGATTCACGTTTACATTGGCTGGCTCACACATCGTCCGCCGCGGTTCACGCTTTTCGAGGACGGGCTGCTGGCTCTGGTGCGTCACAGCTCGATGAGCGCCTGGCCGCGGGGAAAATACCGGCATCTCTCGCGCAATTTCTTCATTGAATCGCTGGCTTGGCTGGTGCGCAGCGGCCTGGTGGGGAAGTTGCTCGCCGAGCGCGTCCCGCGTGCGGCGCGCACGGATCCGAGTGGAGCCAAATCCAACCCGTTTTGCTAAAATCGGTTCACCCCAGCCTCTTCCAAAAACTGTAGATGAGAGCACTGCATTTGCCACCTATGGGAAAACTTCTTCCGTGGGATCCAACCCCGAGTTTGAAGAGGTGAATATTTTCAATGAGTTGCAGTGCTCCTGATTCTCCATGGCTGGCACTCCATGTGCATTTAATTACGTAGAGGCAGAATTCACGAAAATGTCTCATCGTGACCGGCGATTGTTATTTTGGATGTTTTTTGCAGTCGTCGCCCTGCAGAACTACGTTGTCCGCGAATTGCTGGCAGGCCTGCTTTTGATCGCGGCCGTCGTCGCGGGCCTTACGGTTCTTGTGGCGTCGGCGATTATTTTCGAATCCGCGTGGCGGTGGGGCAAGAATACTACGGCCGCAGGGTGGCAAGCAGTCCGGTCGGCGGCGTCGGCGGTCGTCGTCGTGGGCATTACGATTCTTGTGGCGTCGGCGATCGTTCTCGATGCCGCGTGGCGGGAGATCAAGCCAATTACAGCCTCAGCGTGGCAAGCAGTCCGGTCGGCGGCGACGGTCGCCAGGGCGCACCTTGCGAAGGGAATTCTGGCCAAGGCGTTTACTACGGTTTCGAATAGTCCCCAGTAGGGGCACGGCGCATGCCGTGCCCCTACACAAATTCGAGAAGGCGTTGATTTCAGTTTCGAATAGTCCCCAGTAGGAGCAACTGTCCCGTCCAGCTTCAGAGCCTGCCCGGCGAATTCGAATCTCGCTTAATGAAAGCAGATTCCTCCATCAACATTTAGGGCCTGCCCGGTAATTGCCGAAGCCTCCATCGAGCATAGAAACAGAGCCGCGGCGGCGATCTCGTCGGCAGTTTGCGGACGGCCTTGCAGGATGGTCTGCAAGTAGCCCTTGAGCATCTCCCCGGCGTCCATCCCCGCGCGTTGGGCCAGTTCCAGGCCAAGATCCTTCGACATTTTCGTTTCCGTCACTGGCCCGGGACAGATGGCGTTGACACGCACGCCGTTCCGCGAGGTTTCCGCGGCGAGCGTACGCGTCAGCCCCAGCAGCCCGGCCTTGGACGCGGCATACGGCGCGTTCCAGGAATGGGGCGCCTTGGCCGCCGCACTGGAGATGTTCACGATGGCGCCGGAGCCGCGCGCGCACATCTCCTCGACCACCAGCCGCGCCAGATAGAACGCCCCGGAAAGGTTCACGGTGATTACGTGATCCCACTCCGCAGGCGTGATCTCCTGCGCCGGGCTCACTGGCCCGTACACTCCGGCGTTGTTCACCAGGATGTCCACAGGTCCAAACTGCTGGCGCGCTGCGGCGACAATTTTCTCGCAGTCCTCGGGTCGCGAGATGTCGGCGGCATGGCTCGCCGCGCGACCGCCGGCGAGCTTGATCTCTGCGGCGGCTTCGGCCAGTTCTGCTTCAGTCCGCGAGACCAGAAGCACCGCGGCGCCCTCGGCGGCAAACCGCCGGGCGATGGCCCGGCCGATACCGCGGCCGGCGCCGGTGATAATTGCTGACTTGCCCGCAAGCTGCATGATGGGGAACCCTCCGCGTTCAGTGTAGGGCCAGCCACGCCAAACTTGAAGCGAATGCGCATTGCATGACCGGAGGCCTGAGCACCCCGCGCCGGGCCGTTTTACTGCGAGCGAGGGTGGCTCCCAGAGCGGCCGGAAATGTCCGGTAATTGTCCCGGTGGGAACAATCGCCGTGGCGGGGCCGTGAGCAAATGGTGTAAAATTCATTGTTTATGGACCAAGCGGCGAGTGGCGCTACGGCGCAGGCGAAGACACAGAGGAAACTGGTGCGGGTGAGCCCGCGGGGGTTCTGCGCCGGAGTGGTGCGCGCGGTTGAAATCGTCGAGCTGGCGCTGGAGGCCTATCGCCCTCCGGTCTACGTCCACCACGAGATCGTGCACAACCGCTACGTGGTGGACCAACTGCGCCTGCGCGGCGCGATTTTCGTTGAATCGGTCGAAGAGGTTCCGCCCGGCGCGGTGCTGATCTTCAGCGCCCACGGCGTGCCGCCTACGGTCCGCGAGCAGGCCAAGACGCTCAACCTGCGCGTGATTGACGCCACCTGCCCGCTGGTGACCAAAGTTCATTTGGAAGCGCTCAAGTTTGCCCGCGAGGGCCGCACCATCATCCTGATCGGCCACCGCGACCACCAGGAAATCGTGGGCACTTCCGGCGAAGCCCCGGAGCGCACGGTCGTGGTCGGCAGCGTCGAAGAAGCCGACCAAGTGGAAGTCGAAGACCCCCAGCGCCTGGCCTTTCTCACCCAAACCACACTCAGCCTGTACGACACGCAGGAAATTGTGACGCGGCTGCGGCAGCGTTTTCCGGCCATCACCGGGCCGGCTTCGGACGATATCTGCTACGCCACGCAGAACCGTCAGGAAGCGGTGGAGCAGATGGGCAAAGAAGTGAACCTGATCCTGGTGGTGGGCTCGGCGAACAGTTCGAATTCCAACCGCCTGGTGGAAGTGGCGCAGCGCGACGGCATCGCCGCGCGCCTGATCGAAGACGCCAATGACATTGATCCCGCATGGTTCGATGGCGTGCAGAGCGTGGGTCTGACCGCCGGAGCGTCCGCGCCCGAGATTCTGGTCGAACAGGTGAGCGCGCGGCTGGCCAGCCTGGGGTTCAGCGACCAGCGCGATCTTGAGTTTATCCGGGAGGACGTCCGCTTCACCCTGCCGTCGGAGCTGGTGGCTATTGCGCCGGGCGGCATCCGCCATAGCTGAGCGGACGCGTTGCGAAAGGGAGGGTCGTGGCGGTAAAGATTGTTCGTGACCCTAAGAAGATCGCGCTGATCGGCGCGCCCTCGAGTGCCGGCTCGCACGGGCCGGGCGCCGAGCGCGCACCGGCTGCCCTGCGAGCCGCAGGGCTCACCGCCAGGCTCGAATCCGCAGGATTTTCCATCCACGATCTGGGCGACGGCCCCACCCGCCTCTATGATGCCGATGACGAACATCCGCGCGCGCGCAATACCACTGCAGTTGTAGAAGTAATGTCCGCGCTGCGCCTGCACGTCGAGCAGGCGGTAAAGAGCGGCGCGCTGCCCTTGATACTCGGCGGGGATTGCGCCATCACTCCGGGGACCATCGCCGGCGCGAGGCGCTACTACCGCGAAGTCGGGCTGCTGTGGCTGGATAGAGACGCCGACCTGAACACTCCCGCCACCACGCCTTCGGGATGCCTGCACGGCATGACCGTGGCGCACATCACCGGCCGCGGCGCTCCGGAAATGGTGCGCTTCTATTCCGACTCTCCGATGGTGCGCGACCCCAACGTGGCCCTGTTCGGTCTCGAGCGGCTCGACCCGCCCGAGGAGCAGTTGCTGGCCACCACGCCGATCCGGTCGTATTTGGCTGCGGACATTCTCCGGCGCGGGGTTGCGGAGACGGCGCGCGCGGCGCTCGAGCGCATCCACGCCGGCTCGATGCCCTTTGTGCTGCACTTCGATGTGGACATCATTTCCAGCGAAGATTTTTCAGCTTGCGAGTTTCCCGGCGCAGGCGGCCTGCGGCTCGAGCACGTCCGCGAGGCTCTTGACGTTTTCTTCCGCGCGCCCAACCTGATTGCCGTCGAGGTGGCCGCATACGTCCCCGACCGCGACCCGGATGGCGCCGGAGCACGGCTCCTGGTGGATCTGCTGGTTACCGCACTGGCCGCACGTCTTTCCGCCCTCACACATAGCGAGGAGGCCGCCTCTCCCTCGGCCGACGCTCCCGCGGCTTCCGCGCCCGCTACCGCCGCTGACGAATCGACAAGCAGTGGGGGCGAGCCGGTCATTATCCCCAAGATGGAAACCACGCGCGCTGCCGAGCGGCTCGACGGCGAGGCCACATCCGAACCTTCCCCTTTTAATTCCTAGCAGAATGTTGTGGATCACGTCCCATTCGTGCCGGAATTGGGGGCCAGAATTGAAGTGAGGGTTCCGGTGGTTTGTGATTTGGAGTTAGGTAAAAGACTACAATTTGCGTGAAACGCCACCGTCCGGTCGAGGACTAATCATCTCCGGGGCGGTCTGACCGCTGGGGAGCCCCCGCTCAAAAACTTATGGGAAGACTATCAAGGCGCGCAATGATCGGCCTCATCGCCGGACTACTGGGGGGAATCCCGCTCTCGATCGGACTGGGCAACAGCCTCTGGGGCTTTGGCTTAGGGGCAATTGTGGGAGTTTTCTTTGTGCTTTCTTTCCGCCCCATCCAAGGCGCCTACGTTGACCACGTTTTGGCCGCGGCGGCGCTGGGAGTGCCTCTGTGGGGCTTGATCAGCGTTATTGCCCTGCCCCTGCTCTTGCGTCAAATGCCGGACTGGACGGCCGAAGGTATGCGCGCGCACCTGCCCGCGCTGGCCGGCTGGGTGATTTATGGAGCCTTCTTGGGACTGGCTTCCCAGGCGCTCAGCGAGCTGGCCAATCGCGCACTCGGTCCCGAGCCGCTCCCACCTGCTCCGCCGGAAAAACAGAAAAAGAGGATCGTGATTCTGGGCGGAGGCTTCGCCGGGATGAAAACCGCGGAATCTCTGGAAGAGATCCTGGGCGGCGATTCTGGCGCGGACATCACCCTGGTGAGCGAGACGAATGCTCTGTTGTTCACTCCCATGCTGGCAGAAGTGGCCGGCAGCAGCCTCGAGCCCAGCCACATTAGCAGCCCGTTGCGCACCTCGTTGCGCACTTCGCGTTTTGTCCGCGGCCGCCTGACATCCATCGACCTCGAAAGGCGAGTCATCTGTCTCTCGACCGAACGCTCGGCAGCGGATAACCGGATGGCCAACGCAGCGGAAGCGGCTGAGACCAGGCAGGAGATCCCCTATGACCAGGTCGTCCTGGCACTCGGCGCGGTGTCCAATTACCACGGCATGCCCAACATCGAAAAGCTGGCCTTCAATTTCAAGAGTTTGCTCGACGCTATCCGCATACGAAACCACGTGATCGAAATGTTCGAGCGCGCCGACCGCGAGGCCGACTCCGCCGCGCGGCGCTCCATGCTCACCTTTGTGATTGCCGGTGGCGGATTCGCCGGCGTGGAGTTGGCCGGGGCACTCAACGACTTTGCTCGCGGCATCCTGGCCGATTACCCGAACCTCCATTCTGAAGAACTGAGCATCATCCTGGTGCATTCGCGCGAGCGCATCCTGCCGGAGCTGAGCGAAAGCCTGGCAGAGTACGCATTGAAGAGCATGGCGGAACGCGGCGTGACATTCCGCTTGAATGCGCGCCTGGCCGACGCTCGCCCCGGCGTGGTGGTCCTGGGTGACGAGGAGATTGCCTCGCAGACGCTGGTGTGGACGGCGGGAACCGCTCCCAACCCGCTCTTGAAAGACTTGCCCATCGCCAAGGACAAGCGTGGAGCCGTGGTGGTGGAGAAAACCCTGGCCGTGCCGGGACAAACCGGAGTGTGGGCGCTCGGCGACTGTGCCGCGGTGATTGACGCCCGGTCGGGCAAGCCTTGCCCGCCCACGGCGCAGTTCGCGTTGCGTGAGGCGCAGGTCCTGGCCAAGAACATCAAGGCGAGTCTGGCCGGACAGCCGCTGCAAGGATTCCATTTCGATTCCCTCGGCGCGCTCTGCGTGGTCGGGCACCAGACCGCCTGCGCCGAGCTGAGCGTGCCATTTGCGCGTGGGAAATCGATGCGCTTCTCGGGTCTGTTGGCCTGGTTGATGTGGCGCGGGATTTACGTCGGAAAGCTTCCCGGCCTGGAGCGCAAGGTGCGCGTGCTGGTGGACTGGACCATCGAGCTGTTTTTCCCGAAAGATATTGTGCAGACCATTGACCTGAGTTAGGTGAGAGAGATGCCGCAGACGAATCCCTCGGTGATGGAGCAAGCGGGGACCGGGCAGAAGGCCATTTTTTTTTCGGTGCGCATGCCCGCACTGCTCGGACTGCTTCTGGGAGTGCTGGGTGGCGCGCTCAGCTCCCCGATGAGCCATACTCCGCTGCCACAATGCGTGCTCCTCGGCGGATTGTACGGGCTGGTTTTTGGGCAGTTTTTCGCCGCGCGCGCCACCAGCGCAGGCGCCGGGCTGATCTGGGGCCTGGGCTACGCTTTCCTGCTGTGGATTGTTTTCCCCGCGGCGATCATTCCCTGGATCGCCGGGAAAATGGAACCGCAGGCCCTGTTGGACAGCCATCGTTTGCATTTCCCCGACCTGGTGGCCTACCTCCTCTTCTTCGGATTGCCGCTTGGCGTCGCCATGGGTATTTGGGGCGATTTCCAACCGCGGCCGGGCCGCTTGCGCTTCCACTGGAAGCGGGCGATTTTCGTCGGTGGTCTGGCGGGGGTCGTGGGCGGCTGGGTCTTCGCAAAATGGATGGAGCAGGGAGATTATTTTCCGCTGATTTCCGGACTCGCGGCCGGCGATTCGCCGATGCTCGGACGCACCCTGCATTTCCTGGTTGCCGTCGGCATCGGCGCAACCTTCGGAATGCTCTTCCAGCGCGATGTGCTGGGCTACGGCTCGTGTATGGGATGGGGAGTCGGCTACGGAATGTTGTGGTGGTTCCTTGGACCGCTCACGCTCTACCCGCTGATTTCCGGTGAGCAACTGGACTGGTCGGCCGACCAGGCCAGCAATGTCTTCGGCGCGCTGATTGGTCACATCGTCTACGGCCTGATCGTCGGCGTTGCCTATGCGACCTTTGACCGCCTGTGGGTGCGCCTCTTCGTCGATTCCGATCCCATCAACCGCGAGCGGGAAGGGCCTGGTCTGAGAACCCTGCGCACACTGCAGTGGGGCGCGCTGGCCGGCTTGGTGGGCGGAGTCTTTTCCAGCCCCATCATGCTGGTATCCGGAGTGATCTCTCGCGTCGCCGGGGTAGACAGCACGTTTTCGACGTTTCGTGGACTGGCGCTGCACTTGCTCGTGAGCGCGGGGATCGGAATGACCTACGGTTTGCTGTTCCGCCGGGAGGCTCCGAGCATTGGGGCCGGAGTGGGCTGGGGATGGGTGTTTGGCCTGATCTGGTGGTATCTTGGCCCGCTCACGGTCATGCCGCTGGTCTTGACCGGATCGTGTGACTGGACTCCGGGAGCCGCGGCCGCGCTGTTGCCCTCGCTGATGGGCCATTTGATTTACGGCGCGGCGACGGCGCTCACCTTTCTCCTGCTCGAGCGGCGCTATGCCGGCTGGCTGCTCCGCGATCCTCGCGTCGCCGCGCGGGAAGCGCGCCGCGCGCGGCCGGCAGGCACGCCGGCTCCCGCCCTCTGGCTTTTTGTACTGGGCCTTGGTGTCCTGCCGCCGATTTTGCTCGGATAATCATTTGCTGCGATAATCCTGTCTCACCGCTGAGCCCGCCAGAGGCGGAATAACTTCTCGCTTCGCTTGCGGCGCGACAATCATCGAAGGCGGAGGAACAACCAGATGAGCGATGCGGCGCTTGACCGCTTGTGCGTCAACACCATCCGCACGCTTTCCATGGACGCCGTGCAGCAAGCCAATTCCGGGCATCCCGGCACGCCCATGGCGCTGGCCCCGGTGGTCTACTGCCTGTGGCAGCGGTTTCTGCGCTTCGATCCGGAAGATCCCATCTGGCCCAACCGCGACCGCTTCGTGCTTTCCGCCGGCCACGCCTCGATGCTGCTTTACTCCATGCTCCATCTGACCGGGGTAAAGGCCGTCAACCCGCAATACGAAAGCCTGGGCGAGCCCAGCGTCAAGCTTGACGACATCCGCAACTTCCGCCAGCTCGACAGCAAGTGCCCAGGCCATCCGGAATATCGCTGGACGTCGGGCGTTGAAACCACCACCGGGCCGCTGGGCCAGGGGGTAGCCACGAGCGTGGGCATGGCCATCGCCGGGAAGTGGATGGCCGGCTATTTCAACCGGCCGGGCTTTGAGATGTTCGGCTACAACGTCTACGCGGTGTGCGGCGACGGCTGCATGATGGAGGGAGTATCGTCGGAAGCGGCATCACTGGCCGGCCACCTGAAGCTTTCGAACCTCTGCTGGATCTACGACAACAACAGGATCACCATCGAAGGGCACACCGAGCTGGCCTTCTCTGAAGATGTAGCCACGCGTTTCCTGGGCTACGGCTGGAATGTGCTGCGCGTGGGAGACGCCAACGACCTCGATATGCTCGAGCGAGCCTTCGCCACGGCGCGGACGACGCAGGACCGCCCCACGCTGCTCATCGTGGACAGCCACATCGGCTACGGCTCACCGAACAAGCAGGACACCAGCGCGGCGCACGGCGAGCCGCTGGGGGAAGAAGAAATCCGCCTGACCAAGCGAAACTACGGCTGGCCCGAGGACGCGAAGTTCCTGGTCCCCGACGGGGTGCGCGAGAATTTCCAGAAAGGTATCGGCGCGCGTGGGCGCGAGCTGCGCCAGGCGTGGATGGCGCTGTTCGAGGAGTACAAGTCCAAGTACGCGGAGCTGGCCGACCACCTGTACAAAATGCAGCACCGCCAGCTTCCCCTTGGCTGGGACAAAGCCCTGCCGAATTTCCCCACCGATGCCAAAGGAGTTGCCGGGCGCGACGCTTCCGCCAAAGTGCTCAACGCTGCGGCAGAAAGCCTCCCCTGGCTCATCGGCGGCGCCGCTGACCTGGCCCCTTCGACCAAGACGCGGCTCACTTTCGACGGCGCAGGCGACTTCAACGCGCAGAGCCGCACCGGACGCAATTTCCATTTCGGCGTGCGTGAGCACGCCATGGGAGCTATCCTCAACGGCCTCTCGCTCTCGAAAGTGCGGCCGTTCGGCTCCGGGTTCATGATCTTCAGCGATTATTCGCGGCCAGCGATGCGCCTGGCGGCGATCATGGAGATCCCGGTGATCTACATCTTCACGCACGATTCCATCGGAGTCGGTGAAGACGGCCCCACGCACCAGCCCATCGAGCAGTTGGCCTCCATGCGCGCCATCCCCGGGCTGATCAACCTGCGGCCTGCGGACGCCAATGAGGTCACCGAGGCCTGGCGCGTCATCCTCGGTCTGCGCCATCAGCCCGTCGTTCTGGTGCTCTCCCGCCAGGCGCTGCCGACAGTCGACCGTACGAAGTTCGCCGCGGCGTCCGGCCTGGCGCGCGGCGGTTACGTCCTGGCCGACGCGCCCGGCGGCAAGCCGGCGGTACTTCTGATGGCCAGCGGAAGCGAAGTTTCTCTGTGCGTGGCGGCCTATGAGCAGCTTGCTGCCGCAGGCGTTGCCGCGCGCGTGGTCAGCATGCCTTCCTGGGAATTGTTCGAGCAGCAGAGCGAGGCTTACCGCAACGGCGTGCTGCCGCCGGAAGTGACTGCGAGAGTTTCCGTCGAGCAGGCTTCCACGTTTGGCTGGAGCCGCTACGTGGGGGCGCAGGGCCACAGCATCGGCATGCGCACCTTCGGAGCTTCCGCGCCGCTGAAGGAATTGCAGAAGAAATTTGGCTTCACCGTGGACAACGTGGTGGCCGCAGCCAAAGAACAACTGGCCCGGGTGAGGTAAACCATGCGCGTTGCTGTGGGTGCGGATCACGCCGGCTTTGAGCTGAAAAACACGATGGCGCGCTTCGTGCAGAGTTTCGGCTGCGAAGTGCTCGACCTGGGTACCAACGATACGTCCCCCGTGGATTATCCCGACTTCGCCGAGGCCGTGGGCCGCGCCGTGACCGATGGCCGCGCCGACCGCGGGATCGTGATTTGCGGCAGCGGTGTGGGCGCTTCGGTGGCGGCAAACAAGCTGCCCGGCGTCCGCGCGGGGTTGTGTCATGATACGTATTCCGCGCACCAGGGTGTCGAGCACGATGATATGAACGTCCTTGTCCTGGGCGCGCGGGTCATCGGTGAGGAGCTGGCCTGGGAGTTGGTGCGCGCTTTCCTCGGCGCGAAGTTCACCGGGGAGGAACGCCACCGGCGCCGGCTCGAAAAGATCAAGGCGCTCGAGAGCCGCTTCAGGAAACCGCCCGCCTGAGGCGGGCAAGGAGCAATTTCCATGAACCAGGGCAACGCCCCCGCCCTCCAGCCCAGCGACACCCGCAACCCGCTGCAGGCCCTTGCTGATTACGGCCAATCCGTGTGGCTCGATTACATCCGCCGCAGCCTGCTTTCCAGCGGCGAGCTCGACCGCATGATTTCCGAAGATGGCCTGCGCGGGGTTACCTCTAACCCAGCGATTTTCGAGAAAGCCATCACCGGCAGCACCGATTACAGCGAACAGATCTCCAGCCTCGAGCAGCAGCCCGACATCGAGGCCATGGTGCTTTACGAGCAGCTGGCCATCCGTGACATCCAGGACGCCGCCGACAGGCTGAAACGTGTCTACCATAGGACCGGCGGCCGCGATGGCTATGTCAGCCTGGAGGTTTCTCCTTACCTGGCGCGGGACACGCAATCGACTCTGCGCGATGCCCGCCGGTTGTGGATGGACGTCAACCGGCCAAACGTTTTGATCAAGGTTCCGGCGACGCCAGAGGGCATCCCGGCGATCCGGCAATTGATCGGCGAGGGCATCAACATCAACGTGACCCTGTTGTTCTCGATGCAGAGCTACGAGCGCGTGGCCAAGGCCTACATCGAAGGGCTGGAGATGCTGGCCAAATCCCGCGGGGACGTGAGCCGCGTGGCCAGCGTGGCCAGCTTCTTCATCAGCCGCATTGACAACGCTGCGGACGCGCTGATTTCCGCGCAACTGAAGACCGCCTCGCCCGCCGCCCAGGA
>JBGPJC010000039.1:0-30880 GCA_041485165.1 Terriglobia bacterium
GATCACATGTTCCGGCGCCAGGCCCAGGTGTACTACGAGTCCGGCGCCAGCGGACCCATCCACGTTTCCGGTCACGCCAGCCAGGAAGAGTTGAAGCTGCTGCTCAACCTTGTGCGGCCAAAGTATTTCATTCCCATGCACGGCGAGTACCGGCAACTGGTCCGCCACGCCGCGCTGGCGCAGCAGGTGGGATGTGTTTCGGGAGAAATCATCCTGATCGAGGACGGCCAGACGCTGGAGTTCACCGCGGAGGGAGTCAAGCGCGGCGAGCCGGTTCCCGTGGGCCGCGTGTGCGTGGATTCCGGCTCGCTGGAAGAGATCGAAGAAGTGGTGATCCGCGATCGCCGCCATCTTTCCGAGGACGGCGTGGTCGTGCCTATCGTGGCCATCGACAAGCGCACCGGACGTATCGAGATCGAGCCGGAGATCGTGACGCGCGGTTTTCTGCCCGCCGATAACGGACAGCAAGTCCTCGACGGGGCGCGCGAGGTGGTTCGCCGCACCGTAGACCAATCCAACGCGGAAGAAAAGACCGACTGGAGCGTCATCAAGGAAAAGATCCGCGTGGATTTGAAGAAATACCTCAACAAGCAGACCTCCAAGCGCCCGCTAATCCTCCCGGTGATCCTCGAGGTCTGAGGCCGCGTGGTGGAACGGCGCCAGGATCGTGCCTTGCCGGATTCCGCAGGCTCGTGGACCATCCGCGGCTATCTCCACGAAGATTTTGAAGCCCTTTACCTGCTCGACCAGGAATGCTACGCGCCGGGAATTGCCTATTCCCGCCGCACGCTGCGGCTTTTCCTCTCCGATCCCGGAGCGGAGTGCCTGGTGGCGGAAGAACGTTTGCCGGGCGCAACCCCACGCGTGGTCGCATTCCTGATGGCCGACCGGCGCGGCCGCCAGGGACACATCGTAACCGTGGACGTCGACGCCGCGTACCGCCGGCGCTCGATTGGCTCGGCTCTTCTTGCGGAGATGGAAGAGAAGTTGTCCCGCGCGGGCGTGCGCGAAGTGGAGCTGGAAACAGCAACCACCAACCAGCCCGCCGTTGCCTTTTGGCAGAAGCACGGCTATCGTGCCTGCGGAATCTTGCAGCGATATTACGGCAATGGACAGGACGCCTTCTTGATGACCAAGCCGCTCGGCAGGTCCGCCTCGCGGGACCGCGCTGCCGGCCATCCCCGCTGAGGAGATCGAATGCCTCTTTATCAGGCCATCTTGCTGGCCATCGTCCAGGGGTTTACGGAGTTTCTTCCCGTCAGCAGCACGGCTCACTTGATTCTGATTCCCTGGCTGCTGGGCTGGCAGGACCCCGGCAAAGCGTTTGACGTCGCACTGCATGCCGGGACGCTGATCGCCGTGGTGGCCTACTTCTTTCGCAACTGGCTGGAGCTCTCCATGGCCGGCCTGGGCTTGCACTATCCCGCCGCCGCCACGGTGGAAGAGGTGGGACAGCACCGGCGTCTCTTCTGGTATCTCGTCGTGGCTACCATCCCTGGCGGCGCCTTCGGCTTCGCCTTGCAGCATGTGGTCGAAGACAAATTGAGCCAGCCCGTCACCATCGCCCTGGCCATGATGGGCCTGGCCATCCTGCTGTGGTGGGCGGAATCGCGCTATCAGGGGGGTCACACCATGGGAAAAATGACCTTCGCCGACACCCTCCTGATCGGCTTCTCCCAGGCCATCGCCCTGATCCCCGGGATCTCCCGCTCGGGGATTACCATCAGCACCGGTCTGCTCCGCGGGCTTTCCCGCGAAGCTGCTGCGCGGTTTTCATTTCTGCTGGCCACGCCGATCATCGCCGGCGCGGCGCTCTATGAAGTGCCCAAGCTCATCAAGCTCCATCGCGCCGCCGGCATGGAGTTGCCGCTGTCAACTCTTCTGATTGCCGTCAGCGTATCCGCTGTGGTCGGCTATGCGGTGATCGCTGTCCTCCTGCGTTACCTCCAGACACGCTCCTACAAGATTTTTGTTTACTACCGACTGGCCTTTGGTATCGTCATCTTGCTGCTCGCATTCCTCCGTATCGGCCCCGCGCGCTAGCGCCCGCGCGGGAGCGAGCCAGGCACCCTTCCCCACCAAAGGGAGTGTTTTGTGCGCTTTCTTACGCCTACACTGAGCCACCGCCTCAATGAGTTAGTTGGATTCTTGTGCATGGCTGCCGGCTTGTTGCTGCTGCTCAGCCTGATTTCCTATAGCCCTCACGATGTTTCCTTCAACGTCGCCGGGCCGGCCCCGCACAGCAGCAACCCGGCGTTCAACTGGATTGGTCTAGCGGGCGCCTACAATGCCGATCTTCTCTTTCAAGGGCTGGGCTATGCGGCCTTCCTGCTGCCCATCGGACTGGTTGTGGTAGGAATCCGCTGGTTCCAGGGCCGTAAGGTGGCCGCGGCGGAAGCAAAACTGGCCGGATTCCTCCTGCTGGTGCTTTCACTGTGTTCCCTCGCTGCCCTGGCGCCGGTTCCCAGCGTGCGCGGAACACTGCCGCCCGGCGGAGTTGTTGGGACCATCTTGGCCGGCATGCTGCGCGCCGGGTTCAATCCCATTGGCGCTAACCTGGTGGCACTCGCCTCGCTCTGCGTAGCTTTGTTCCTGACTACCAAGTTTTCCTTCTCCGGCGCCGGGAGCTGGCTGGCCGGACCTCTTGACCGCGTGAATTTGTTTGGCCCGTTGCGCGAAAAGTGGACTGCCTGGCGCGAGGCTCGTGAGCAGTCGCGGCAGCGCAAGCGTCTTGAGGCCATCCGGGTTTCCGGCCGGCCGGCCGTTGCCCAAATGGCCGCTGCTGCCCAGGTTGCGGATGATCAGAAACCGGGGCCCAATCGCATCCTGTTCAAGGCCGCGGCCGCCGAGGAAGTGGAAGAGACGGCGGAACAGAAGCTGCGCGCAAAGAAAAGAGAGCCGATCTTGATGCGTCCGGGAATGGCCTGGGAAGAGACTACGCCGGCGGCATCGGCCAGCGCAAAGGCCGCCGCCGATCCGCGCATCGCCAAATCACCGACCGGTTACCGCCTGCCTTCCCCTGCCCTGCTGCATCCGCCGGCGCGCGCACAGAAAATGGACGAGGACGAATTGAAGGAGCGCGCCCGGGCCATCGAACAGAAGTGCCAGGAGTTCGAAGTCACCGGGCACGTCACCCAGATTAACCCCGGCCCGGTGGTCACTACGTTCGAGTTCAAACCCGAGGCCGGCATCAAGTATTCGCGCATCACCGCACTCACCGACGACTTGTGTCTGGCGCTGCAAGCTGAGTCCATCCTCATCGAGCGCATCCCCGGGAAATCCACCGTGGGGATCGAAGTGCCTAACCGCGTGCGGGAGACCATCGCCCTGCGCGAAGTGATCGAATGTCCCGACTTCGCCAATTCCCCGTCGAAGCTGAACCTGGCCATGGGCAAGGACCTTATCGGTCGCCTGCGAGTCTGCAATCTCGCCGAGATGCCTCACCTTTTGATTGCCGGCGCCACCGGCACCGGCAAGAGCGTTTTTCTGAATTCGCTGATCGTCTCCATGCTGTACAAATGCACGCCCGAAGAACTAAAGCTGGTGCTGGTAGACCCGAAGAGGCTCGAGCTTGGGCTTTACGAGGAAATCCCACACCTTTTGGCGCCGGTGGTCACCGACCCCAAGGTGGCCTCGAACGTCCTGCGCAATGCCACGCGTGAAATGGAACGGCGGCTGAAGCTGCTGGCCGAGCGCGGCGTGCGCAACATTGACCAGTACAACCGCACATTCCAGAAGCAGGAGTCGCTCTCGCTGTTCGCTGACCTGGAGGGCGAAGAGCACAAGCCGCTACCCTTCATCGTCATCGTGATTGATGAGCTGGCCGACCTGATGATGGTGGACACCAACCATGTCGAAGCGTCCATCACCCGTCTCGCGCAGATGGCCCGCGCCGTGGGTATCCACCTGATCCTGGCGACGCAGCGTCCTTCCGTGGATGTGATCACCGGCCTGATTAAGGCCAACTTCCCGGCGCGCATTTCCTTCCGCGTGGCCAGCAAGGTGGACTCGCGCACCATTCTCGATTCCAACGGCTCCGAATCCCTGCTGGGCCGCGGCGACATGCTCTACCTGCCTGCCGGGTCTTCGCGCCTGCACCGCATCCACGGACCGCTGGTGACCGAAGACGAAATCTCCAGCCTGTGTGATTTCTGGCGCGAGCAGGCCAAAGCGGTCTACAACGAAGAGCTGCTCCGCCCGCCAAAGGAAGAGGAAGACGCTCCAACGGCAGAAGGTGAAAGCGGCGAGGCAGAAGCGGACGACGAGCTGTATCAAGACGCCATCCGCGTGGTCTGCGAAGCCGGCCGCGCCTCCACTTCCACCTTACAGCGGCGGCTGCGTATCGGCTACGGCCGCGCCGCCCGCTTGATTGACCTCATGGAAAAAGACGGCATCGTCGGCCCTGCCGACGGCACCAAGCCGCGCGAAGTCCTCAAGAAGAAAGACTGGATGCGCGAGTTCGACCAGTCTCTCCGCTAATCAGTTTATGGAGTGCGGGGCGCCTGGGCGACCTGCCGCTCTTATGTACGCAGCTCTCAGAACTCTCCGCACTTCTCTGCGCTCCTCCGCGCTCTCTGCGTCTCTGCGTTATCTTTCCTCTCTTCTTCCTTTCGACTCCCGCACGCGCCACCACCCCGAGACCACGGACAAAGTCGCCCTCGCATGGACCCCCTCATCGTTCACAACATACTGCGATAGAATTGCGCCCCTGTTCTCCCGGAGGCTGTCATGAAAAGGCTCGTCATCCCGTCCGTCTGGTTTTTCCTCCTCCTGTTCGATGTGCAATTGGCCCACGCGCAACAGCCTCCGCTTCTTCCGGATTCCACGGTCTCCGCCATCGCTCATGAACTCTCCGGAGAAATCGCCAAGCACAACCTGGAATTCCTTGCCCGTCTCCATCGCCAGCGCGGGTCGCTCGGGTTCCACGCCGCTGCGGAATTCGTTGCCGCGCAAGCGCGCGCCTACGGCCTCGCGGATGTAAAAATCGAGCAGTTCCCTGCCGACGGCAGGAAATTCTACGGGACACAGAGGTCTCGCCTGCCTTGGGACGCGGAGTCCGGCGAACTCTGGGAACTCCGCGAGTCCGGAGGACGGTGGCTCCCGGCGGAGCGATTGGCGGACTGGGACGCTGCGCCGATTACACTCGCTGAAGACAGCGAAAGTGCCGAGGTGTCCCCCGAGCTGGTGGATGTCGGCAGTGGCACCGCGGAATCCGATTATGCCGGCAAGGAAGTGCGCGGGAAAATCGTTCTGGCCGCCGAACAACCCGGCGCAGTGGAGCATCTTGCGGTACAGCGATTTGGTGCCGTGGGCATCGTGAGTTACGCGCAAAACCAGCGGACCGCATGGTGGGGCGAAGATGACAATCTGATCCGCTGGGGACATCTCAATTCCTTTCCCGTGACCCCCACCTTCGCTTTCATGATCTCTTTGAAACGTGCCCGGGAATTGCGCGTACGCCTGGCGCGGGGCGAAACCGTTCGCCTGCACGCGTCCGTGCGCGGAGGGCGCCATCCCGGCGCATACGAAGTGGTCACCGCCACCATTCCCGGCGGTGACGAGCGCCTGCGCGAGCAGGAAATCGTGTTCAGTTGCCACCTCGACCACCAGCGGCCCGGCGCCAACGACAACGCCAGCGGCTGCGTGACCATCCTGGAAGTGGCACGAACACTTTCCAAATTGATCAGCGAGGGCAAAATCCCACGGCCCGCGCGGACCATCCGCTTCGTCTGGCCGCCCGAGGTCGAGGGCACCATGGCGCTTCTCAATTCCAAACCGGATTTGGTCCGCCGCATCCAGGCCGTGGTGCACATGGATATGGTTGGCGGCGGACCGGTGACCAAAGCCATCTTCCACATCACCCGCAACCCCGCCAGCCTGCCGTCTTTTGTCAACGATGTGGCCGAAGCCTTCGGAGATTTCGTGAACCGGCAGACGAATGAATTCGCTTCCACGGGAAATGCCTCTTATCCGCTGGTGGCTCCGGAAGGAGGCAAGGAGGCTTTGCAGGCGGACTTCGCCAACTTTACACCGGGGAGCGACCACGAGATTTACGCGGAAGGCTCCTTCCGCATCCCGGCGATTTATTTCAATGACTGGCCGGACAGGTATATCCACACAAACTTTGACGCCGCCGCGAACATAGATCCCACCAAGCTCCTCCGCGCCGGGTTTCTCGGCGCTGCCAGCGGCTATTTCCTGGCCAGTATGTCCCCAGCGGACGTACCCGCAATCCTGTACCGGGTCATGGCCGGCAGCCTGCGGCGGACCGCTTACGCTCTACAGCGCAGCGAAGAATGGCGATCGGCGAAAACTTCCCCCAAGGCGTGGCCCGCAGGGAACAAATTCGACGCCGGCGCCGAAGCAGGTAATCTTGCCCGGTTTGAACTCAAATACGAGCGCGCTATCGTGGATTCCATGGAGCGCTTCGCGCCTCTGCCACCGGAGGCACGGTCGCAGTCGGATGGCTCTCTCGAGCATCTTCGCGCCTTACTGGGTAATCCTTCGGCTCCGCCTCCGGCCTCGGGAGATGGAAAACTCGTCTTCACGCGAAATCCGGAGCCCAAGGGGCCAATGTCCGTCTTTGGCTATGACTACCTCATTGCGCATTATGGCGCAGAGCGCACCCGCGCTCTGCGTCTCGACCAATTCACCGCGCCAGGCAGCGCGGGGGAGTCAACCGCCTACGAAATCCTGAACTTCGTGGACGGCAAGCGCAAAGCTCAGGAGATCCGCGACGCCGTCTCCGCCGAGTTCGCTCCCCTGCCCCTGGAGGTGGTTGTGGAGTACCTCCGCGCGCTGGAAACCATCGCCGTGTTGCGCCACCTGCCATGAGGGGCTTTCCTGGAGTGCGGCGGCTCGCCGCCGCGACGTTCGGCCTTGTCTATTGCGGAGGAGGCAAGGCGCCGCTGAGTCCCTGCGAACACCGCCACATGGCCAAGATCGCAAAGGCGGCAGGTCGAAAAGCCGACCTGCCGCACTCAAAAGCCTTCGGGCTGCACGAATTAAGCGCCGGCAGTGCCGTTTTGCAAGCGCGTTTCCGAATCAGGCGCGAAAAAATCACTCCGACAACTCGTTGACACAACTGCCACGCGTTCCTAAAATGGTTGGATTACCTCGTGCCGGGGTAGCTCAGAGGTAGAGCGCGGCCCTGAAAAGGCCGGCGTCGGCGGTTCGATTCCGTCCCCCGGCACCATCCACGCGCATCAAGGCTTCTTCCCCGAAGAAGTCTACTGCGCCCTTAGCCTCGTAATGCAATTCGCCGTTGTCCGGCTTCGGCCAGAGCGTGAACTTGCCGAACTGCTGCGCCAGGAGCGCCCGGGCCTCGTTGACCCGCAGATGCTTTGACGCCGTGGTGGTCTGGCGGTTTGATCGATTCGCGAGACCGGTGTCCCATTTACTCCGCGCCCTGGAAATCTTCCGCGCCCTGGAGCGTCAGGAAGTCCTTCGGAAACCACAGCCGCTTAGGGCCTGGCAAAATCCGATGTTTTCGGGCAATTCACTTTGCTCGATGCTGTTTGGATTAAGCGCGAAACGCCACAGCTTGTAACGTAGCGCCTCTCCGGATACGCCGCGAAAAGTCGCTGCACACGAACAGGTCTTAGGCGTAAGGAGTCCCGCCGATCGCCTTCAGGCAACCAAGGTCTAAGCACTCCGTCGAAAAACTCCGGTACGATCTTCAGTTAGCCTGATGGGACCTACGAGTGCCGGCACTTTCAGGTCATTACAAAAGAACATTATCTCTGAGCCCTGCGAAGCAGACCGCGCGCTGTATCCAATATCGTAGGCAACATGCCGCACGCCCTTATAAAGTTCGCGGATGGGTCGCACGTTGTCATACGATACAATCCAACGCTGCCGCATGCCCGTTTGATTCATGAAGGTGGCGATGTCCTTATGGTCTTCATGCTCGTAAAAGTCGTAGTAAAGATCGCGACCTTTAACGTAGTAGGGCGGATCGAGATAAATGAGCGTTTCTTTGGGCCAACGCGAAACACCGTTTTTCAGAAATTTCAGCGCATCCTGGCGCGTGAGTTTGATCCTATTGCCCATCTTCGCTATCGCCTCGATTCGACGAACCAGTTCTTTCGCGTTGTATCGAGCGTCAATCTTCCATGGGCCTGTTTGATCCCGGCCCCCGATGATTCCGCCATTGAGTAAGCCCGAGCGGTTTGTTCGGTTCAGGAAGAAGGTTGCAAAGCCGAGCTTCACATGATCGTGGTCAGAAGGATTTCCGACAATTCGCTTCTGTTTATCCCACTGAGCGACAGATAAGGGCGTCTTGCTCACAAGTCGGCAGAATTCGTCTGTGTTGCGCAGCACGCTTTTCCAGAAAGCATGTACCGGTTTGCTCACATCATTGATATGGATGCATGAAACGTATTCATGAAAAAGAAGTTCAAGCGCAATTGCCGCTCCTCCCGCGTACGGCTCTACGTATTCGCCGTCTAGCAGTCGGTTCTCTGTCATCAGGCTCTTGACGTATGCGGCCAGCTTTGCTTTGCCGCCCGGGTAACGCAGGGGGGTGAAATGGATTAAGTGCCGTTGAGCAGGTTCGCTCATGGCCAAATCTTCTCAAAAAATGGTTGCGCGTTGTCCCAGCCGGTCACCAGATGCGTGTCTGTCGGCGTGAAGAATCGATTGTGAATATACGCATGCAGCGTATCTATAGAGAATGGATTCTGAGAGTCGTCCATAGCTGTCAGTACGCCCTTGAAATCCTTTTCCGGTGCGCCCTTGGCGACCATGTGAGCGATGGTCTCCTTAACTTTGTTCTTCAGTTTCTTATCCAAAATGCGTGAGCTCTTGGGATCTTTGAATGTGAGCGTGCTGCCAGCCTTGCTCACTAGATATTCGTCCACTGACATTTCCAGAAAAACTCTCAGTAACACGCTGATGGCGTGCACATGCTTGGTCAGCAAAAGAACTTTAAGTTCTATGTAAATCCCGTCGATCTTAGCCGTCGTGACATTGAGCTTGCATGATTTTGGAACGATTGTGGTGCGCGGTGATGTCCGACCGGCGCGCGACTTCTTAGCTGGCGATGGCGGCTTCGCAGCAAAATCCTTGTCGGTAATGCCTTCCACCGCAAGGGCTGTGCCAGTCTTCCTTGACAGGTTCGGCCTGTCTGATGCCTTCAGCTTTCCGATATAGGCGTTCTGCTGATCCTTCGACTTAAGCTTAGTTACATTCCAGTCTTTTCCAGCCAGATCGAGAACCATTCGCCTCAGGGGCTTCAGGGCTTCCTCGGGGGGAAGTTCTGTCTGAAGCTTTCCGGCCGTGATTTCAAAGCCGATGGCTGTTCTGACGCTTGGCGTCGAGAGAAGCCTGTCAAGCGTTGTAAGCGGGAACTTATTCGCGATCTTTTCCTTCTCCTCGTCGCCGAGACCGCCATGCTCCAAAACAAAATCCAAAGCCTGTAAAGCCGGATCGCGACCTCGGAATCGCGAGCCAGCTATCGCGGACCAGTTAACAATCCCGCGTCCCTCATCTGCTCCACTATGACGCTGGCGCAACCAGTCATTACCTTCGGTTCGATCTTGAACCTCGTAACAATCAACAGGTTCAATTTTCGATACATCGAAGGTCAGCGCCGCCTTCTGCAATCTTTTTCTGAAAGCCTCGGGCATTTCCAGGGTGGTTAGGAGGGAAGGATTCTTCAGCAGCTTAGTAGCGAGGACGCGACGATTGCCTTCCAGGACAGTAAACTTACCGGCCCGTGCTTCAGATCGCAGGACAAGGCAACGATCCATCGGATTGAAACCCTTCACAGCTATGCTTTCGGCCAAGTTAATTAATCGGATTTTTTGTTCGTTCAAAATCTTCTGCATCGCATCACGTTGATCGGTGGCGAGGGTAATGCGAGGATTTTCGAGGTCTAGATCAAGGCTATCGATTTCCAGTTGCTTCGGCGGCATTGTTGTTCCCGCCAATCCTATATCACGAATACCTGAAGGGCTGTACAATTCATTCTGGGCTGCCGCCTCTCGACAAACTCACCGAGAGCCAGACAGGTTTCCCTCACGGCCGCCCGGGCTATGTCGTGGACCACCTAAAGCCGCTAGCTTGTGGCGGAGCCGATTCACCGTCGAACATGCAATGGCAAACAACCGCTGCGGGGAAAGCTAAGGATAAGGTAGAGCGGAAGGGCTGTTAGCAACGGGGAGTACTCAGCGGAACTGTGCCGCCAACGGCACGCAGAATTTGACCGTGCGTCTGGGGAGAATCGTCCCTCGGGAAAGAAATAGATACCTTTTGCTAGTTCGCAGGATGCGGACCGCCGACTTCTGACAGATTCCTCCAAACTAACCCAGCAGGAAGTTCGCGACCTTATGCCGTGGATGCGACAAATCAGCGACTCTGGCATGCGGCGTCTGAATGCAGAACTCGCCTTGCAGAATCTTGAGGCGACACAGCAGTTTGAACGAAGCAGCAGCAAGCTGACGAGCTGGTTGGTTGGGCTAACCGTCGTTCTCGTGGTTCTGACCGTCGCAATTGTGTATTACACATTCCTTCTCACGCGAATCGCCCAGCATGTCAAATGAGCCTACTGCCCACAGGACGGTCGAGAACTCGCCGGCTACATCTACGCAAGCGTTCTCAGGCCGCGACCTCCAGGACCGGGATCTCAAATCGGTAGGTTAGGACCGGCCGCCACGCCTCCACACGCCACAATAGCCCGTCCCTGCGCCACCCTGTCCTGCTCAAGCCGCGAAATAGAACGTGAAGGAAGGGGCCGTGCTTTGGGTGCTACTCCGTCCCCCGGCACCATCAATTCCCCTCCGCCCACAAGTTCCGGCCGTGTTTCGCTCCAGCAGAATGCAGTTCTGCCAGCGCAGGGATGTTAAAGTTATTCTGCTGCTCGCGCCACCGGCTGTCGAGACGCGCACGAGTTTCCCATGGAACCGGAGTCTACCAATTCGTTCAAGTCCGAGCTGCGCCCTATGCTGCAGCTTGCGCTCCCGCTGATTGTTGCCGAAGTCGGCTGGATGAGCATGGGCATCGTGGACACCATGATGGTGGGCAAGCTCCCCAACAGCGCCGAGGCCATCGGCGCGGCCAGCATCGGCAACGCTCTGTTCTTAACGGTTGGCCTCTTCGGCAGCGGGATGTTGCTGGGTCTCGATACCGTAGTCTCGCAGTCCTTCGGGGCGCGCGAGATCGATGATTGCCACCAGTCACTGTTCAGCGGCGTCTATCTGTGCCTTTTGCTGTCTCCCCTGTTGATGGGCTTCATCTGGATCAACCTGCCGTTTCTCTCCTCCTGGGGCATCACGCCCAACGTGCTCCGCGATGCGGTTCCCTATCTTCGCGCATTGACCTGGGGCACGCTGCCACTGCTGCTGTTTTTTGCCCAGCGGCGTTACCTGCAAGGCATGGGCGTGGTGCGGCCGGTGACCTTCGCATTGATTTCCGCGAACCTGATCAACCTCGCCGGAAACTGGATGCTGATCTTTGGTCATCTGGGTGCGCCGCGGATGGGCGTGGCCGGTTCGGGATGGGCCACCTGTTTTTCGCGCACATACCTGGCGGTGTTCCTGTTCGGATACATCGTCTGGCACGACCGGCGCCACCGCTGGGGCCTGTGGCAGACTCAACTCGCTCCCCATTTTGCCAACTTATTCCGGCTGGCGCGGCTCGGATTGCCCGCCGCCACGCAATTGAGTCTGGAGCTGGGGGTTTTCGCCACAGCCACTGCCCTGATTGGAAGGCTGGGAGCAGTTCCGCTGGCGTCTCACCAGATCGCCCTCAACCTGGCCGCCCTCACGTATATGGTGCCGCTGGGCATCGGCTCCGCGGCAGCGGTACGCGTGGGCCAGGCGCTGGGCCGCCGCGACCCGCGCGGGGCATCTCACGCGGGATGGACCGCCTTGCTGCTGGGCGCGGGATTCATGTCCTGCACCGCAGTGGCGTTCTGCACCATCCCCGGGCCGCTGGTGCGTATCTTTACCGCTGACGCCGCGGTGGCGGCCATGGGCGGAACGTTGCTTATGATTGCCGGCTTCTTCCAGCTTTTTGACGGCATCCAGGCGGTAATCACCGGTGCGCTGCGGGGCGCCGGTGACACGCGCACTCCGATGCTTTCCTTTCTTCTGGGCTACTGGCTCATTGGATTGCCCGTTGGCTATTATCTTTGCTTCTCGAAGCGCTGGGGCGCGGCAGGGCTGTGGACCGGCCTATGCTTGGCGCTGATTTTAATCGGCATATTCTTGCTGTTTGTCTGGCGAAGAAAGGTGCGTTCGCTTGCTGCTGCGGGCGCGGAGACTTGCGCCGACATCGCCTTCGAAGGCGCAGTCGAATAAATCCGCGCAGGGGCACAGTCGGGATTGTGCTGGAAGGTATCCCCTAGGCGTGCGCGCCTCCCCTCATGGGAGCTGGAGGCGGCAGGTCGAATCATCAGGCTTTTGCGGCTCGCAGGGCGCCTTCGCTGCCAGCGGGGCGGAGGTATTCGATGTAGTGGGCGGTCTCGTTGGCGACCTCGCGGCCGCAGAGCTTCTCCACCACGTAAAAAGCCATGTCCATGCCGGAGGAAACTCCCGCCGAAGTGATGATCCCATCGTCCACCACGCGTTGATCGCGCAGAACAGTCAGGGTGGGGTCAAGCGAGGCCAGCAGATCGAGCGCGCCCCAATGCGTTGTGGCTGTCCGGCCCGATAGCAATCCCAGCCGCGCCAGCAGCAGTGCGCCGGTGCAGACCGAAGTCACCTGCTCGGCATGCTGAGCCACGCCGCGGATCCAATCGAGCGTGTGCGCGTCTTCAAGCAGCGCCCGAGTGCCGAATCCGCCGGGCAGGACCAGCAAGTCGATCTTCGGCGCGCCGATAAAGCTGTGGTGCGGCAGCACGCGCAACCCGCCGATGGCCTCGACCGGGGCTTCGTTCCGCGCAACCGTGAACACCACGAAAGGGGCGCTTTGCTCGGAGCGGCGGGACTCCACTCCGGGAACCAGGCGCGTTCGGGAGAAGACTTCGAACGGCCCCGCAAAATCCAAGACCTCGACGCCATCAAAGATCAAAATGCCAACATTGCGCTTTTGCATGACTCTATGATTTTCGCACAACCTGGCGCACTTCAGTCCGGGAAGGGTGTCGGCCCAGGCTGCCAATCTTTCGACAAATCAGCCACTCACCACGCCCACCCGCGATGCTCCTTGTCAGCCAATTCGCCTGTCCTTCCCCTCTCTTGATTTTGATGCACGAGCACCAAGTCTTGACGAATGCCATGGGTAGGGAGCATCCTTTTCGAGGCGGGTGTTCCTTACTCCAGCGGGCTTCAGGCACAGGTACACCTCTTCGACCGAATGGGAGACGCCAGACCGCCGAAGTCTGTAGTGGAGCGCCGTCTCGCTCCGCGACTCTCGAAACGCACCACACGCGACAGGCTTTTCGCTCTCGGGCGGAAGCGTATGGGCACGCGCGTCACCACGTCCGGCGTTACCGAATCCTGTCCCGGCATCGCTCCTCAAACTCGGGATCAAACGAGTGAAAGTGCCGCCGAATGCATCCGATCCTCATCCGGCGCCCGGAGAAACCATTCTCCTGGTCGAGGATGAGGAGCACGTGCGCAAGCTCCTGGAAGATTTCCTTGTTCTTTCCGGCTATACCGTGCTCTCCGCGGCCGACGCTTCCCGGGCTCTGCAAATCCTCGCGGATCTCTCCCATCAAATCGACCTTCTGCTGACCGACATTGTCATGCCGGGAATGAACGGGTGGGAGCTTGCAGAGCGCTTCGCCGATGCCCGGCCCGGCGCCGCCATCCTGGCGATGTCCGGGCTCAGCGGATCGGCAATTCGCAAGCCCACGGGCGCGAGGCAGAACCCGGAGTTGTTACAAAAACCATTCAGTCTGAAGACCCTGGCCGCCGCAGTACGCGAAGCCCTGGACAGCAGGAAATCGAAGTAACCCTGCGCAGGCAGACACCTTCAATTACTTCACTACTTTGTTGGCCTTTTCGATGTCGGTTACTCCGATCACAACCAGGGCGCGTTTAGAATTCTTCTCGATGGTGGCGTACCCGTATTCAATGTTGACTCCCGCTTCGGCCAGCTTTCGCGTGATCCGGCCAAGCGCTCCGGGCCGGCTGGCGCACTGCACCGCCAGCACTTTTTCCTCCTTGCACGGCAGTCCGAGCTGCTGGCAGACGCGCCGGGCCGTCTCCACGCTGCTGACCACCAGGCGCACCGGCCCCTTCGCGCCCGCGGGGCACAGTAGAAAGCCGGTGATGTTCACGGCGTGTTCGGCAAGCGCAGAGCACAGCGCGGCCAGCGCTCCGGGCTTGTTCTCCATTTCGATTGCGAGCTGCGTGACCTGCGCCATGCTCCCCTCCCCGTTGCCGCGGTTGCAAATCCCCGGCAGATTGGCAAGTATACGCCTATGCCCACCCGCCCATGAATGCCCGCGACGACCAGCCTTTGCCCGTGGATGCTGCACCGGCGGGCTTTGACATCCTCAAACTGGAGATCGAAATCCTGTGTGCTCTCTGCCGAGCGGCCTCGACCGGCCGCCCCACGGACTTGAGCCTACTCGACACCGCCCAAGGCATCCTCTCCCGCTACCGTTTCAGAAACATCGAGCATCAATCGCTGTTCGATGCGCTCTGCGAACTTCGTCCGGCACTCGGCAGCGATTCGCTGTCTCGCGCAGCGAATCACCTCAAGGAGCATTTGCTTCAACGCCTGACTTTGCGAGGTTTCCCGGAGATAGATCTGAATGCATACTTAGCGCCGCAAAGTGTTACCACCAGCGAAATCATCGAGCGGCTAAAAACTCTGGCGCAAATTCTTCCGGCTTGAGCGGCGCAACCCTCGTTGTTACCGTTTATCCAAGCTCTTCGGCGGGACTAAAGATTCAGAGTATCGTATTTTCTTTCGACCGTACGAGCGTCGGGAGGAATTCCACCGCGAGGCGTCTTGCCATGCGGGTTGGTCCACCGGCCGGGAATCACCTGTCCACAGGTCGGACAGGATCCGTTTTTCAACCGGTTCTCGACCACTTCGTGCCAGGCGCGTCGGACCAGCACGGTTTCGCAGCTCGGACAGATCGTCTCCCCCGCGCCATGGTGGATGTTGCCTTCATAGACGAAGTGCAATCCCACTTCGCGGGCAATGCTCCAGGCGCCATGCAAAGTTTCCGGCGGAGTGGGCGGCCGATCGCGCAGTTTGAAGTCGGGGTGAAACGCGGTGAAGTGCACGGGCACGTCGGGTCCCAGGTGTTCGAGGATCCACTCGGCCAGGCGGCGAGTCTCCGCGGGATCGTCGTTCAGCCCGGGGATCATCAAGTTGGTAATCTCCACCCAGACGTTGGTTTCCTTCTTCAGCCACTCGAGAGTCTCCAGCACCGGCTGGAGATGCGTCAGCGTGATGCGCCCGTAGAACTGTTCGCTGAACGCCTTCAAGTCCACATTGGCGGCGTCAATGTGGTCGTAGATATCGTGGAAGGCTTCGTAGGTGATGTAGCCGTTGGTCACCATCACCGTGTTCAGGCCGTGTTCCTTGGCCGCCTGGCAGATGTCCACGGCATATTCGCCCCAGATCGTCGGCTCGTTATAAGTGAAGGCGATCGAGGGGCAGCCGTACTTCAGAGCCAGCAGGGGGACATCTTCGGGAGGAAGATGAGTGGAATTCACCTGGTCGTGTTTCGATTTAGAAATGTCCCAGTTCTGGCAGAAGAAGCAGCCCATATTGCAGCCCGCCGTGCCCATGGAAAAAACGCGCGTGCCGGGAAGAAAATGATTGAGCGGTTTTTTCTCGATAGGATCAACCTGCAATGCGGCGGGCGCGGCGTAACCCAGGCTGTAAAGTTTTCCGCCCTGGTTGACGCGGATGTAGCAGAAGCCGCTCTGCCCTTCTCCGATGTGGCAGTGGCGCGGGCACAGGTAACAATGCACCTTGCCCCCGGGCTCCGGCTCCCACCAGCGCCCCTCGTGCAGCTCCTCGGTTCTTTGGAGGATCTTCAGGTCTCGCATGTTTCTACTCCGCCTCGCAGACTCATGGGGCAGAGGAACTCTCCTCCACCATTATACGCCTGATGGAAAGCATGAGCGGGAAGGGCTGGTAGCGCAGCGGTCAACGGCCGGCACGCTGGGCGCGGCGGCGCTCCTCGGCCCACAAGAGAAAAGATTCCAGGCGCGCCCGCTCCCGCCAGCAAAGACGAAAGAAATTTGTGGCTCCGGGCTCAGCGGCTTCCTTGCCCAGAAAAGTTTCCAGCCGCCAGCGGAGGTAGGGGCTTTTCCAGGGGCAGAGGCGGTAGCCGGAGGCGGCCACCCAGTAATACCGCAGGGCACTGAACATACCGCTTGATTCTGCGGCACCGGGCGGCGGGCGAACAACAGCAAAATCAGGTCTTGGTCAGTTCCTCTTCGGCGCGGGAGAAAAACTGCTGGATCACCTTTTTGGCGGTCACTTCCAGAAGACGTGAGCCCACGGCGGCAACCAGTCCGCCCACCTGCGCTTCACCTTCGTAGCGGACTTCCGTCCCACCGGTTGCATCCGACAGGCTGAGCAGCCCATTGCCGTTCATGAACCCTGGCGCGCCTTTTCCTTCAACGCGCATGCGCAGCACGCTGGGCGGCTGCTTCTCGGAAATCTCCACCGACCCGCTGAACTTGCCCGATACTGCGGCGACAGAGATCTTCAAAGCGACTTTGTAGCGGTCCGGGCCGGTAGCTTCCAGCTTCTCGCACCCCGGCAGGCAGCGCGCCAGAAGTTCCGGGGTCACCAGCAGCTCCCAGACGCGCTCCCGGGGCGCGCGCACCAGAGCGGTGCCCTGTATCTTCACCCTTTCGCGCTCCGGGCGCGTTCGAAGGCGCGCGCGAGGGCGCGACGCGCGATCACGCTGGCCATCTCCCGCCGGTACTCCGCGGAAGCGTGGATATCGGCCAGCGGCTCGACGTCTTCCGCCGCATGTCGCGCAGCCTCCTCGAGAATTTGTGGCGAGGCTTTCTCGCCGTGCAATGCCTTCTCGACCGAGGTGGCGCGATAGGCTTTGGCGCTGACGCCGGTGACGCCCACGGAAACGTTCAGCGCCTTTCCCGCGGCGTCCAAAGTCACGCGCGCGGCAACGCCGACCACCGCATACCCCGACGCCGGCTGGTGCATCTTGACGTAGGCCGAACCGGTGCGCGGCGGGAACGGCTGCACCGCCACTTCCGTGAGGATCTCGCCGGGACGCAACTGCGTGGCCAGCAGGTCCACGAAAAAGTCGCCCGCCGAAATCGTTCTCGTGCCGCGGCCCGAGGTGGCATGGATTTCCGCATCGATGGCCAGGATGGCCGCGGGGTAATCCGCAGCCGGGTCGGCATGCGCCAGGCTGCCGCCGATCGTGCCGCGGTTGCGCACCTGGACGTCGCCAATCTCCGCGGCGGTCTCTGCCAGCAACGGACACTTTTCGTGCAGCAACGCCGAAGAAGCTACCGCGGCGTGCGTGGTCATCGCGCCGATGCGGATCTGTCCGCCGAATTCGCGGATGTAGCTGAGCCCGCCGATGCGTCCCAGGTCAATCACGAAACGCGGAGTGGCCAGGCGCAACTTCATCAGTGGCAGCAAGCTGTGTCCGCCGGCGAGTAATTTGGCTTCATCGCCATGTCGCTCGAGCAGGCGGAGCGCCTCTTCGACGCTCTTCGGCGCAACGTATTCGAATGATTCAGGAATCATTTCGCCCTCCTGGCTGCGCGGATGGCCGACCAGACGCGCTCGCGCTTGGCCGGCATATCCAAGTGAGTGACCCCGAACGGAGCCAGCGCATCCGCCACCGCGTTCATGATTGCGGGTGTGGCGCCAATCGTTCCGGCTTCGCCGACGCCTTTTACCCCCAGGGGGTTGACCGGTGAGGGCGTCACCGTCCTGGCGGTTTCCATCCAGGGGAGATCGCCGGCGCGCGGGATGGCGTAATCGGTGAGTTCCCCGCTGAGCAATTGTCCCTGATCGTCGTAGACGGCATCCTCGAACAGCGCCTGCCCAACAGCTTGGACGATCCCGCCGTGCACCTGTCCCTCGACCAGCATGGGGTTGATGACGTTTCCGCAGTCGTCCACCGCCACGTACTTGGTCAACTTGACGTCGCCGGTCTCCACATCCACTTCCACCACGCAGATGTGTGTGCCGAAGGGGAAGGTGAAGTTGGTGGGCTCGAAGAATGTAGTCGCGTCGAGGCCGGGTTCAATTCCGGGCGGAAGCGACTTAGCCGCATAGGCCGCGCCCACCGCCTCGCCGAAGGGAATGGATTTCTTCTTCGACTTCGAGGAGATGCGGCCGTCGCCGAAGACCAGGTTGGCGGGTTTTTCGCCCATGATGTGCCCGGCGATGGCGGCGAGCTTTTCTCGCAGCTTGACCAGCGATTTGTAAACCGCCGTGCCGCCCACAGCCGTGGCGCGGCTGCCGAATGTGCCGATGCCGTAGGGCACCCGCGCCGTGTCGCCGTGTACCACGTTGACGACGTCCGGCGTGATACCCAGAATATCCGCGCCAATTTGCGCAAAACTGGTTTCCTGCCCCTGCCCGTGCGGCGAGGAGCCAGTAAGAATGTTTACGTTGCCGGAGGGCTCGATGCGCACCGTGGCGCTCTCCCAGCCGCCTGCGGGCATGGCGCTCGATGGCCCCATGGCGCAGATTTCCACGTAGGTGGAAACCCCGATGCCAATGTAGCGGCCCTTTTTGCGCAGCGCGGCCTGTTCAGCGCGCAGTTTTTTGTAACCCGACATCTTGAGCGCCAGGTCCAGAGAGCGGTGGTAGTCGGCGCTGTCGTAAGTGATTCCGGTCGGCGTGGTGTACGGGAATTCTTTGGGTTTGGGGAAATTCTTGCGGCGAAACTCCACCGGGTCCTTGCCCAGGGCTTTGGCCACCACATCCATCATGCGCTCCACCAGGTAGGTGGCTTCCGGCCGGCCGGCGCCGCGATAGGCGTCGGTGGCCATCTTGTTGGTCAGCACCGCGGTGATCTCGACGCGGATGGCGGGAATCTTGTAGCAGCCGGAAGTCATCAGCGCGGTGAGCGTGGGGATCAGCGGAGTCAGGAGCTGGTAGTAGGCGCCTAAATCGGCCAGGATTCGCACCTTCAACCCCAGGATGGTGCCGTCGCGTTTGACGGCCATCTCCACATCGTCAATCTGATCACGGCCGTGAATCGCGACAAGAAAATTCTCCCGCCGCGTTTCGATCCACTTCATCGGCTTGCCCAGACGCATGGCCAGATGGGCCACCAGCGCCTCTTCCGGGTAGACGTTGAGCTTGCTGCCGAAGCCCCCGCCCACTTCCGGCGTAATCACCTGGACGGAATGCTCGGGCGCGCCGATCATGGCGGCGATTTGCGTGCGCAGTAGATGAGGGATCTGCGTCGAGGACCACACCTTGAGGGTCTTTTCTCCCGGAAGGTATTCCGCCATAGTGCCGCGCGGCTCCATGGCCACGGGGATCAGTCGCTGGTTTACCATCCGCTGGCGGACAATCTTGTCGGCCTTGGCGAAAGCCTTCTTCAGGTCGCCGCCCTCCAGCGCCCAGCGGTACGCCACGTTGTCTTTGTATTGCTCGTGGATTACCGGAGAATCCTTGCTCATGGCTTTTTCCGGGTCCACCACCGCAGGGAGCGGTTCGTAATCCACTTCGACAAGGTTTGCGGCGTCGGTAGCCAGGAAGCGGTCGCTGGCAACAACCACGGCCACGGCTTCACCGGCCATGCGCACTTTGTCGATGGCCAGCACCGGCCGCGCGGCGTTTTTCATGTCCGGAATCTGCGCCGCACAGGGAACCATGCCGATGCTGTCGCGGATGTCTTCCGCGGTCAGCACGGCCAGCACTCCGGGGGCGCTTCGCGCCGCTGCGGTGTCTATCGAGCGGATGCGCGCGTGCGCGTGCGGGCTGCGCACCAGCACCACGGCCTGCATCCCGGGGAGATTGAGGTCGTCAATGTAATGACCCATCCCCTGGATCAGCTTGGGGTCCTCTTTGCGCTTCATGGACTTGCCGATGTAGCGCGTTGCGCTTGCCATACTGCCTCCTCGAAAGGGCCTTGCGATTACCGCCAGTAGATAACGCCCGGTCAGGCCGCCGAGCGTTTGGATGACTTGATTTTCTTCGAAGCGTAGCGCACGGCCTCCACGATGTTCTGGTAGCCGGTGCAGCGGCACAGGTTGCCCTCGATGGCGTGACGAATCTCTTGCTCGTCGGGCTCGGGGTTTTCACGCAGCAGTGCCGTCGCGGCCAGGATCATCCCGGGCGTGCAGTAACCGCATTGCAGCCCGTGCTTTTCCCAGAAGCCTTCCTGGACGGGACTCAGGCCGCCCTTGGCGCCATTGGTGGCAATCCCTTCGATGGTGGTGACCTCCGTGCCGTCGGCCTGCACCGCGAGCATGGTGCAGGACTTCACCGCCTTGCCATCCACCAGCACCGTGCACGCGCCGCACAGCGACGTCTCACAGCCGATGTGCGTGCCGGTCAGGCCCAGGACTTCGCGCAGGTAATACACCAGCAACAGGCGCGGCTCGACCTGGCTTTCCACCGGTTTCTGATTGACCTTGAGATGGATATCCATTGGCATGGAAGCTCCTTCTTCCGGCTGGGCGATTACCGGCCCCTACCGAACTGCGTTCGCTGGGGAAAACTCAGAGACTCTACTCGCCTGCGGGCTGGAATTCAAGAAGCGTGGCGGTACAGCAACCGGGCGGCGTAAAGCCGCCCCTACGGAGTTTCGCAGAATCGTAGGGGCGGCTTTACGCCGCCCCGTTGTCACCAGCCTGTCAGGAACCTATCCGCCGCACCCAGATGCGGCTGGTGGCCGGCTTGCCCAGGTGCACGGTAGCGCGATTGTGGCCGGTGATTTCCAGCGTCATGGTCTCGTCGTATTCGCGGTGACGCACGCGCACACGCGCGCCGGGCTGCAGGTGAAGCCCGGCCACAAAATCGAGGAACTGCGGGTCTTTTTCGTAGACGCGCAGGACGATCACCGAATCTCCGGTCTGCGACTCGGAGAGCGCGCGAGCGCCGCTCTTGTTGCGCAATTTGGTGAGGCCGCCAAACAGCGGGACACCGTGGGGGCAAGAGCTGTCTTTCCCGAAGCGCTTGAGCAAAAGCTCGGCGACAACCGGGGAAATGCCGTGCTCCAGGCGTTCTGCTTCTTCATGGGCCTTCGACCAATCCAGGCCGATCACATCGGTGAGCAGCTTTTCCGCCAGGCGATGACGCAAGGCGAGTTGTTCGGCGCGGGCGCGGCCTTTTGCCGTGAGCCCAATGCGGCCGTTGCGCGCCACGCGCAAATAGCCGTCGCGGGCCATGCGCTTGAGCGCCGCAGCCACGGCCGGCGGGGTCACTTGCAGCTCTTCAGCCAGGCGCGCGCTGATCGGCTCCTGCTCTTCCTGCAGGGTGTCCCAGATGGCCTTGAGATAGTCCTCCTGGGAAACGCTGGTGCGCTGTCGCTGCAATTTACCTCCGGCAATTGGTTATGGTGGGCTGACGGGGCGGAGAATGCAAGCTGGATGCGGCAGGAGACCTGGGTTTGGTCTTCTCTGTGCTTTCTCTGTCTCTGTGCTCTCTGTGTCTCTGTGTTCTCTGTGTTATTCCGAGATATTTTTGAGAAACTCCGGCCAGAAGAACCCAGCAGGCTATTGCGGCGATGCCGCTTGAATCTCCCGCAGACGCCCCGCGAGTTCGAGCACCTTCTCTTCAATCTCATCGCAGATCCTGCGGTAGACGGAGAGGTCTTCACCGTAGGGATCTCCGATATCCCAATCCTCGATGGGGACACCCGAGCGGAACAGCGCCTTGCCGGGGATGCCGGTCATATTCACCACCAGCGCCGCCGCCTCCACGCCCGAATCGGTAGCGCCTTTGGAGCTATGCCCTTCCATCTTGATGCCGCGCTCGAGCAGTACTTTACGCGTCCCGTCGGCGATGGTGCCCAGGGGGGAGATCCCTGCGCTGGTCGGCTCGATGATATCCGCGGCCAGATGGCGCGCCAGCCCCTCAGCCATCTGGCTGCGGCAGGAATTTCCGACACAGACGAAGAGCACTCTGATGGGCGCGGCCATGCTCACGACCTCTCGTCAATCAGACTCAGGAAGTAGCGGTGAATACTATCATCGCTGGTCAACTCGGGGTGAAAGGTTGATGCCATCACCCGCCCCTGGCGCACCATCACCGGGCGCCCGCCGTCTTCGGCAAGCACCATAACGCCCCGGCCGATCTCGTCAATCACCGGCGCGCGGATGAAGACCATTTCGATGGGCTGATCGCGCAGGACGGTCTTGCCGAAGCGCACGTCGCTGTCGAGTTGCCGTCCATAGCCGTTGCGGGAGACGGCGATGTCCAGCAGCCCGAGCGACGCCTGGGGGGGATTGCGCACTTCGCGCGCCAGCAGAATGGCCCCGGCGCAAGTGCCAAAAATCGCGCCGCCGCGCGCGGCGAATTCCTGCAGCGCCGGTGCAAGCCCTTCCCGCTCCAGAAACTTTAATTGCGTGGTGCTCTCCCCGCCGGGGAGGATGAGCCCGTCGAGTCCTGCAAGCTCCGCAGCTTTGCGCGGGAAGCTCGCTGTCACGCCGAAACGCCAAAGCATCTCGCCGTGTGCCTCGAAATCGCCTTGGATGGCAAGGACGCCGATCTTCATAGCAGTACCGAGTGGCTGCGCTGCGCAGAGCTGTTGAGAGGACAACCTGCGCCGCGGTTACCAGCCGCGCGTCTGGAGCAGGTCCTTCTCCTCGAGTTGGCGGATGTCCAGCCCCTTCATCGCCTCGCCAAGTTCCTCGGAAGCCTCGAGCACCGCTTGGGGGTCCTTGAAATGCGTGGTGGCCTTGACGATGGCGCGCGCGCGGACATCCGGGTCGCTGGATTTGAAAATTCCCGAGCCCACGAACACCGCTTCAGCGCCCAGTTGCATCACCAGCGCGGCGTCGGCGGGCGTGGCGATGCCTCCGGCGGAGAAATTCGGCACCGGCAGTTTGCCGGACTTGGCCACCGCCTGCACCAGCTCGAGAGGAGCGCCAAGAGTCTTGCATTCGTGGACCAACTGCTCTTCGCCCAGCGTGGTGAGGCGCTTCATGTCGTTGACAATGGCGCGCATGTGCCGCACGGCCTCGACGATGTTGCCCGAGCCGGCTTCGCCCTTGGTGCGAATCATTGCCGCGCCCTCGGCGATGCGCCGCAGCGCCTCACCCAGGTTGCGCGCGCCGCAGACAAAGGGCACGCGGAAGCTGTGCTTCCACACGTGATGCTCCTCGTCGGCCGGAGTGAGGACTTCGCTCTCGTCAATAAAGTCCACCTTCAGCGCCTCCAGCACCTGGGCCTCGGCGAAATGACCGATGCGCACCTTGGCCATCACCGGGATGGAGACGGTGGCCATGATCTCGCGGATTATTTTCGGCGAGGCCATCCGCGCCACACCGCCTTCCTTGCGGATGTCGGCGGGCACGCGTTCCAGGGCCATCACCGCGCAGGCCCCGGCCTTTTCGGCGATTTCCGCCTGCTTGGCGTTGGTGACGTCCATGATCACGCCGCCCTTGAGCATCTCCGCCAGGCCGACCTTCACGCGCCACAGGTTCTCGTTTCCATTTCCCGCGCTGCTTCCTGTAGTCATTCTCTTTTCTCCTTGTAGACAAACTCGTGGTGCGGATTTCTTCCCGGCTTCACGCTTGCGCTGCTCCGCCGGGGAGTTCGATTCCCGCCGCACGCCGGTACTTGTCCGCATCTATAATCACGAATCGCGCCCGCCCCCGCGCCAGCAACTTGCCGGCTGAATCCCGGATTTCGCCCTCGTGGTGCAGGTTGCGGTCCTCGCGGCTGGCTTGGAACGCTTCCACCCGGATCTCCTGATCCACCCGGATGGGCCGCAAATACTCCACATCCAGCTCCGCCGTCACCGCTTGCACGCCATCGAAGCGGCACACCTTGCCCAGCGCTTCGTCCAGAATGACCGCGATAATACCACCGTGAATCATCCCCGTACCGCCCTGGTAGCGCTTCCCCAGTTGAAAAACTCCGTGAACCCTCCGCGTCTCATAATTCCACGTGAACGGCAGGTGCATTCCATCGGGATTGGCTTCTCCGCAGCCAAAACATGCGTTCGGCGGTTTGACCCCTTGCGCCTCTTCCACTCTCTCTCCCCTCTTCTCCGCCATCCGCCCTCTCGCTCCTCTCCTTCCACCACTTCCTCTCCCTCCTCTACTTCCTTTCCTTCCTACACCAACGCCATCCTCCCCTCCGCCCTCCGCCCACTTCCCCTCTGCCTCTTTCTCATCTCGATTCGCAACGATTCCCCGAGAATCTTCACACCGCGGGCGATCTTCTTTTCATCCTGCGCCGCGAAGCTCAAGCGGAAAACGTTGGGCTGCGGCAACTGCACGTAGAAATAGCGCCCTGGCGCGAACAGCACCCCTCTTTCGCGCACGTGGATCAGCAATTCGCTGGCGTCGAACCCCGGCGGAAGTGTCACCCACACGCACATCCCGCCTTCCGGACGCGTCCAGGAAACGCCTTCCGGCATATGCTGCTCGAGACCGGCCAGCAGCGCCGCCAGACGCCCGGCATACACGCGGCGCATCTTCTTGATGTGCTTGTCGAGGAGTCCGCGGCGAGTGAACTCGGCCATCATCGCCTGGGCGAGTTGGTCGGTGTGCAAATCGGTGGCTTGCTTGACCAGGCGCAGGCGCTCGATGACACCCTCCGGCGCCACGCACCAGCCCACGCGCAGCCCCGGAAAAGCGATTTTCGAAAAACTATCCACCTGGATGACGATCCCCGAGCGGTCCAGCGCTTTCAGCGAGGGCACCGGCTCGCCGGCGAAACGCAGGCGCGCGTAGATATAATCCTCCACCACCGGAACCTTGTGGCGAGCGGCAAGCTCCAGCAGATGCCGGCGCGCCCCCAGAGACATAGTGATCCCCGAGGGATTGTGGAAGTCGGGCGTCACCAGGATGAACTTCACGCGATTCTGCACCAGGGTGGACTCCAGGACTTCCATGTCCAGCCCTGCGGCCGATGAAGGTCCCGCCTGCGTGCGCACCGGAACACCCAGGCAGCGCACGCGAGCAGCGGCGAACACCGCCAGCGCTCCGGGGTACGACGGGTTCTCGAGGATCACCGCGTCGCCCGGCCGCAAAAACGCTTTGCACAGCAGGTCGAGGGATTGTTGTCCTCCCGCGGTGATCAGAATCTGCTCTTCGCCGGCCGGGATTCCCTCCCGGCGCAAGAGGTCCGCGACCACATGTTTGAGCGGCGCGTAACCGTCGGTTGCGCCGAGTTGCAGGATGCGGCAGCCTTCGCGCTTGAGCACCGTCTGGCAGCAGGAACGCAGCTCTTCCACGGGAAACATGTCTTCTGGCGGTTTGGCGACGATGAAGGAGATGGCGTCCGGGGGCACGTCAGGCAGGAGCCGGCTCAGCGACTCCTCGCCGCGCTCGTCGGCAAACAGCGTTTCCCAGCGGATCAAACCGTTGCCAGCGGCAGCGAATGGCGCAGGGCTGCCGCCAGCGGCATGGCCGCCGCGAATCTCGGTAACCCCGCCGTTCTGCCTGTCGGTGCGGATGAATGTACCGCGGCCCACGTGGCCCTGGATCAAGCCTTCGGATTCCAGCTCGGCGTACGCATTGGCCACCGTAGTGCGATGGATGCCCAGATGCGTAGCCAGCTCGCGGCTGGCAGGAATGCGGTCGCCGGGACGCAGGTCGCCGCAATGGACCATGGCGCGAAGCTGGTCGCGGATCTGCACGTAGAGCGGAACATGGCTCTCAGGCTGGATTTGCAATGGCAGCATTGGCTCCCCCAACTAGTCCAATGTACACCTAAACTAGGCGAGGTAAAGAGCCATTTTGTCTTTCTAGGATGGTCTATTCCCGCAGGCGGAAACGCTGGATTTTCCCGGTAGCGGTCTTGGGCAATTCACTGAGGAAATGAATCTCCGCCGGGCGTTTATAGGTTGGCAAGCGTGCGGCCAGGAACTCTCGCAGTTCCCTGGCCAGAACCTCGCCGGCCGCGGATGCGGCAGCTGGAATCACATAGGCCACCGCGAAGACCAGGCCCACAGCGTCGCTGCGTCCCACCACCGCGGCCTCGGCCACGGCAGGATGCGCCAACAGCGCGTTCTCGACCTCGCCCGGTGAAACCCACATCCCACGGATTTTCAGCATGTCGTCCGAGCGCCCGCAGTGGTGGTAGTACCCCGCGGCATCGCGCACGAACTTGTCGCCAGTGAGCACCCACTCGCCGCGCAGCGTGCGGGCGGTGAGCTCGGGTTTACTCCAATACTTTGCCAGCGCGCTCTGCCCTTTCACCCACAGGTTGCCGATGTTTCCGTCCTGCACCGCTTCGCCATCATCACCCACGATGCGTGCCTCATAACCCGGCACCTCGAAACCACAAGACCCCGGACGCGCCGCGCCCGGGCGGCTGGAAACAAAAATGTGCAGCATTTCCGTGGAACCGATGCCATCCAGAATGTCCAGGCCACAACGCTTACGGAACTGCAGGAAAACTTCCGCCGGAAGCGCTTCTCCCGCGGACACCGCCAGGCGCACGCAAGCAAAGACCGTCCCCAGGTCCGGCCCGCCATCTTGAAGCAGCGCGGCATAAAACGTGGGTACGGCGAAGAATACCGTGGGCCGGTGTTGCTTCACCAACTCGACGATGCGATCGACGCCGGGTTTTTCCGGACTGAGCAATGTCGTAGCACCGGCGGAGAGCGGGAAATACATCCCGTTGCCGAGCCCGTAGGCAAAGAACAGCTTGGACACGGAAAACGTCACGTCGTCCGCGCTCAGGCCGAGTACTTGCTGCGAATAATTGTGCGCGGTGACCAGCATGTCTTTGTGCTGGTGAACCGCGGCCTTGGGCGTGCCTCCGCTCCCCGAGGTGTACAGGAAGAACGCCATGTCCGTGGCGCGCGTGGGATGCGCAGGGAGATCGGCGCTGGCCTCGGCCAGCGCCTCGTTCCAATCCATCACCTTCAGCTCCGGGCCATGCGGGAGCAAAGAAGCTGGATCGCGGCCCACAAGAAGTACTGTTTTCAGGCCGCCGGGAATCCCAGCAAATCTTTCCGCAGCCTTGAAAAACTCAGCGGCGGCTATCTGGTGGACGACGGCAAATCGCGCCTCGGAATCTTCCAGGTAGTGAGCGTAGTCCGCCACGCGGGTCATAGGGTTCACCGGCACGGCCACCGCTCCCATCCTGGCGGCACCGAAGAATGCGGCGAAGAATTCGGCCGAGTCGGGAAGAACCAACAGCACGCGGTCTCCCGGCGAGCAGCCCATGCCGCGAAGAGCGCCGGCCGCGCGGCTTACCGCTTTACGAAGTTGGCCATAGCTCACCGCAGCAGGCTCGCCCACGATGGCCACGCGTTCCGGATGCTGAAGCGCCGGGCGATCCACAAAATGAGAGGCGATATTGAAGTGTTCGGGGATTTCGAGCAGCGGGCTCTGCGCCATGCCCGCCCTAGGCAGTCTGCTTTGTTTCGCCCAGCTTGCGCATGCGCGCCTGCAGCTTGGCACGCAGCGCCGCGGGCGTATTGGGATTGAAGGCCACCAGATACCACAGCGGTTGGCTGCGGTCCTGGCAGAGCTTGGTCAGCGTAGCCGCGTCCGTGCTGGGATGGCGAGCCACGTTCTCGCGGATGGCCGCGTAGGTATGCCGGGCCAGGCGCGCCAGGGTCTTGGTTGACGCCCGGGGATGTTCGCTGATCAAGCGCAGCAGGTAGTAATCTTCAGCGGGCGCGTCCTGCGCCATGCGCTCCAGCGCCTCCGGCAGCGTATCGGCGTTCAAAACCACACCGATTTGGATGTCCCAGCCGGGATTGATACCGTCGAGCTCTTTGGTCCGCGCGTGGATTAGCTGCTCGAGGGCGCGCTTCTCCCCGGCCACTCGGCTCCCCGGCATGGCTGTCTTTTCCACCGAATCGAGTACGCGGAGAAGATGCTGTCGCTCACCAAACACTATCTGTGAAGTCCGCAACTGCGTCCCGCTCTGTGGCATCCGAACCAAATCTGCACGCCTCATCCTGCACCTCTAGGAATGATTTGCGGCGCCGTCAGGCGCCAACGAATATGATGGGTCTGGGAAGGACACCTCAAAGGAAACTTCCCCCCGGAAGCATCCAACACACCAGAGCCTCTCCCCGTTTAAATTATCGCGGGCCCGCGACGGGGAGACAAGCCGTCAACCTGCAGCGTGTTCCAGACGGGCAACATGTAGAGCGGGTGCACATCTCGCTTACATGCGGACGTCGCGGTGCGCGCAGCATACTTCGCAGGTGATTGCCATTCCCCGCCAAACCCCTACAATGAGCGTATGTCCGCTTTTGAAGACCACAAACGAGAGCTTGAGCACTTCGAGCAGATGTTCGGCAAGCAGCGCGGCCGCCTGGCAGTGACTCTGGACCTGGTCACGAACGCTTTGGTCCTGGTCGGTCAGCATGGTGTCTACTGCCGCAGCAACCGCGACCCCGAAAAACCAGTGATGGACATCCAGCTCATCCAGCGCGAGCTCACCAAGGCCAAGGAATTGATCCAGAGCGTGATGGAAGAGATTCGCGCGCAACGCGAACAAAAAGACTGAAAGCTGCCCGCCACCGCCCTAGTAACAGACACCCGTCGGCCGAGACCAAATCTCCATTGCGGCGACAACGACTGGTTTACAATGTGGAATTAATGACACATCATGCTCCACGCACATTTTTCCTTCTGGTGCGGACTTTTGACACATTTGGTTCGTATCGGCACTCGCGGTCGGAAAAGCTTGATCCCTCCGATCTTGTACAAACCCTTTTAACACAATGGGTTAGCTGGACTGGTAGGTCTTTTTAGGAATGGCAGTCTAACTGCTAATCCTGTGCCAAGTATTTAGTTGCAAGAGGTGCAGCCGTGATTTTGACTTGTATGCAAATGGTGCAAAGGCTGGCCGGGTATTTCGAGGGAGACCTCGACGCGTCGGAGAAGGCCTTGGTCCAGCGCCACTTACGCCGCTGCGCCAACTGCCGCCTGGTGGCTGAGTCCGCGCTGGAGACGCTGTCCAACTATTTCAAGCCCGAAGTGCAAGTCCCCCGGACGGGAGCGAGAGCCGAGCGTCCCGTGGTTCACTGATCTTCGTCCCCACTCCGTTACTTTCCCCAGGCTAACCAGTTTCTTCTCCTGCCTCCGCTTCTAAAAGCCTGCCCAGGCATCTCGGTTGGTAGAGTGTGCTGCCCCGATGCGCTGTCCAACGTGCGCCACCGAAAACTCCGACGCCAGCCGTTTCTGCTCCTCGCAAGCGGTGCCCCGATTGACCGCGGAGACTTGGAGACTCGCCCTACTGAAGAAATGGATTGGTGGCGCGTTCGCGGCCGATCGTTGTGGTGGGGCCGTGGCCGGGATAAACCACGGTGTCTTCCGGCAACGGAATCAACTTCAAATGGATGGAGCGCATAATAGAATCGAAGTCTCCGCCCCACAGGTCGGTGCGGCCGATACTGCCGGCAAACAGGGTATCTCCCGCGAGCAACCGCCCCGGTTCGATGATTTTGCCGGCTTGCTTACTTCCCTCCTCGGAGCCTCCGGTCCTCGGCAGGTATAACGACACACTCCCCGGCGTGTGCCCCGGCGTGTGCAGAATTTGCGCTTCATAGCCACCCCAGCGCACCGTATCTCCCTCCCGCAGGAAGCTATCCACGGCGGCGACGGGCGGAGCGGGCATGCCGAGCCACGCCGCCTGCCTCTCCATGGCCTGATACAGCGGGACATCTTCGGCGTGCATCAGGATGGGCGCGCCAGTGATTTCGTGCAGTTTCGCCAGACCGCCGACGTGGTCAATGTGCGCATGCGTGCTGAGAATGGCGCGCACCTTCAGCTTGTGGCGCGTGAGGATTTCCAGCACGCGCTCAATTTCATCGCCGGGGTCAATCACAATTGCTTCCCGCGTCCCGGCATCGCCCAGGATCATGCAGTTGCACTGCAGGAATCCCACCGGAAGGATCTCGTGGATCAGCGCGCTGGCCATGAGCCGCAGTATAGCACCCGCCGATTTGCTACACTGAACCTCACGCCTTCATATGCAAACGCCGCTCCACTCCGAAAATGAAGCTCTGCGCGCTGCCTTTGCGCCCTTCTTTGGCATTGAACTCCCTGCGGATTACGGCGCGCCGGACAACGAATGGCGACTCGCGCGCGAGACGGTGGCGCTGTTTGACACCAACTACCACGCCACATTCGAGCTGACCGGCCCGGACCGCGCGCGCTACCTGAACGCCATCACCACCGGCGACATCAAGACGCTTGCGGAGGGTCGCGGGGTACTGGGCCTGCTGCTCAATGCCCAAGGGCACATCCTGGACGAGATCGAAACCTACGCGCTCCCGGAAAAGCTGCTCCTGCTCTCCCATTTGCAGGTCCGCCAACAAACTTTCACCACTCTCGACAAATTCATTATCATGGACGATTGCACTCTGGCTGATGTCAGCGACCAGTTCGCTTCCTGCGCCGTCGAAGGGCCGAAAGCGGCCGGCGCGGTGGTTACCGCTTGCGGCGTGGCGCTCGATTCCCTGGACGAATTCAGCCACGTCCAGGCGCGCATTGCCGGCGCCGATTGCCGGCTGATACGCAGGTCTCATTTCGGTTTCCCTGGCGCGGAGTTCATCGCGCCCAGCGAAAAGATCGGCGACGTCTGGCGGGCGCTTCTGGGTGCCGCGAAGACGCAGGGCGGAAATCCCGCCGGCTACACTGCACTCAACGCCTTACGGCTCGAAGCGGGCATCCCCTGGTTTGGTTTCGACTTTGACCAGAAAGTGCTTCCGCACGAGGCTGGCCTGGAGAACTCCCACATCAGCTATACCAAGGGCTGCTACACCGGGCAGGAGATTGTGGAGCGCGTGCGCTCGCGCGGGCATGTCAACCGCCGGCTCACTCTGCTGCAGTTCTTCACTGAGAATCCGCCCGCGAGTGGA
>JBGPJC010000040.1:0-30577 GCA_041485165.1 Terriglobia bacterium
ACGCCTGCCCCGGCACGATGGAAAATCGTTGGTTCCAGGTGCATGTTACCCGCTTGGACGGGTTGGGGAATCCCTGGTTGCTGGTGATGCACGACGAGATCACAGAAATAATCGCCTCGGTGACCGGTGCGAATCAGGACAAGAGCGAGACCCTCCGGCGATTGAAACTCTCCCAGCGCGAGGCGGGCCCCTGGGAATCCTCGGGCGGAACTACAGATGAGCAAGTTCGGCAATCACAAAAAATGCAGGCCATTGGACGGTTGGCGGGAGGAATCGCCCACGACTTCAACAACCTGTTAAGCGTGATTATCGGCTGTAGCGAGATTTTGATGATGAAGATCCATCCGGCCGATCCTCGGCGGAAAATGGCGGAAGAGATCGAAGCCACCGGCCAGCGCGGAGCCGCCCTGACCAGGCAATTGCTGGCTTTCAGCCGCCAGCAGGTCCTGGAGATGCGCGTCCTCGATCTCAACGCCACGGTCAAAGATGCGGAGAGCCTCCTGTGTCGCGTGATCGGTGAAAACGTCCACCTGGTCACGCGGATTTCTCAATCCGTCGGCAGCGTAAAGGCCGACCCTGGCCAACTCGAGGTGGCCATCTTGAACCTGGCCCTCAATGCCCGCGATGCCATGCCTCAAGGCGGGGAGCTGACTCTGGAGACCTTGCAAGCCGAGGTGGATGACGCCTTCGTGCGCAAACATCCCTACGCGCGCCGCGGCCTTTACGCCGTGCTGCGCATCAGCGATACCGGCGTAGGCATTGATGACAATCATGTGGAGCACATTTTCGAGCCTTTCTTCACCACAAAAGAAAAAGGCAAGGGAACAGGGCTCGGCCTGGCAACGGTATACGGGATCATCAAACAGTCCGGTGGCTACATCTGGACGCAGAAGCGGGAAGGGCTGGGAACTACCTTTGAGATCTACCTGCCGCGAGTGGACGCTGAACCCGATCCCGCGGCTCCGGTCAACGCCGAGGTCAAGCCGCTCCGCGGCAGAGGGACCATCCTTCTGGTCGAAGACGAAGCGGCTCTGCGAATCCTGACCCGGGATTTCCTTCGGCAGATCGGTTATACGGTTCTGGAAGCCGCCACACCATCGCAGGCAAAAGAGATTGTCCGCGGCCAGGCCCACAATCCTGACCTTCTGTTGACCGACGTCGTGCTCGCTGAGGGCAATGGCCGCGAGCTGGCCGATGCCTTGCTGCCTACCTGCCCGGGTATGAAGGTGCTCTACGTCTCCGGTTACACCGACGACGTCATCCTGCAACAGGGCGGGTTTAACCGGGGGGCGGCTTTCCTTCAGAAGCCGTTTACGCTGGTAGCTCTTTCCGGCAAAGTCCGCGAACTCCTGAAACCGGAGGGGAGTAGCTGAGCGGAGGCGCCCCACAAATTCCAAACTTCCACCTCTGGCGGAGGGCACCCGTCAGCCGCACGGCAAGACCGAGATAAGAAGGCTGCGCCACCCGCCCCCTATCCTACACGTGGCAGGTGTCCAGTTTTAGAGGGGTGCATTACACCCTTGTGACTGTACGGCGATCATCGATTTGCTACATCTGGAGCGGTCCGTAGGGCCGAGGATAGCAAAACCTGGAGACAGATAATTTCAACCCCTGTACTGGGCGCGTACCAGAAATAAGGGAAGCGGTTGATGCTTCGCAGGAAGAGGATCCAGCCTACCAAATGAAAAACCATAAAGCCTAGGAGGAGAGCCCAAAACTTTGCGGATCGGAGAAACCGCCGGTACCAGCGGACAGGGTAACCAAACAGGAGGGCCGTAACCAAAGCGAAAGGTACCCATTTGTCGTCGGGCCAATATTCTCGAGGACCTAGGGCCAGCATTGAAATCGCCAGGACAACGCCCAATCCAACCAAGATGTACAACGCGAAATCTCGAGAACGTGCTTTCACTTGCAGGTCCCCTGACTTATCGAGTTGATTTCCGCCCCGAGAGCCTTACTTTCGGCGTAAATGACCCCACTCAATGCAACGACTCCGCTGTACCTTTCCGCACCGCTCAAGATGCCTCGATAGATGGCCGAGCGGAACGGCACGACGAGCCCCCGGCTCGCCGCGTACGTGTAAGCTACGCCTTGCCCGGCCGAGCTTACAACGTTTTCCAGCAGGGTGCCCCTGTCGCACAGCCGCCACCAGGAATTATTGGCGTCCCCGCGCGGGGGAGCGTCAATTCATTTGCCCTCTCTCCCGTGTTCAAGCATACTTTGCACTCTCCTGCTCACAAATATGAAAACGAACAGTTCACTTTTATCATCGATTGCCCTCCGTTTCGTCCTTACTTTCGCGCTGCTGTCGGGTTTCATTCCCCTCGCTTCTCCGGCTCCGGAGCAGGGCCGCCCGGACATCCTGCTGGAGACCATGCAGCAGGAGTTGACGCGGGCCAGCAAGGAACTCGCCAAGTCCGACCCGCCGGTCTATTTCATCAGTTACTCGGCCGTTGACCAGGAAGAGGCCGGAATCGTGGCCTCCTACGGCGCGCTGACCACATCGTTCAGCGCCAGCCGGCGCATCGCCGACGTCACCGTGCGCGTGGGCAGCATCGCCATGGACAACACCCACGGCGAAAGCCGCGGCTCCGGCCTTTCTTCGGGCACGCTGCCGCTGGGCGAGGACCGCGACGCGATCGCCCGCACGCTTTGGGAACTGACCAACCGGGAATATCGCCGCGCCGCTCCAGCCTTCCTGAAGGTCAAAAATGACGCCGCCGTGCGCACCGAGGAGGAGGACAAATCACCCGACTTCTCCCAGGAGACTCCCCAGGTGCGGCTGGATGGCAGGCCGGGATCATTTGAAATCAACCGGCCGCTGTGGGAGCAGCGCGTCCGCGATTACTCGGCATTATTCCGGAAATTCCCGGAGGTCTACTCCTCCATCGTAGTGCTGCAGATGGAGAAGAGCCGCTCGCGCTTCGTTTCCAGCGAAGGCAGCCGCCTCGAGTCTCCCAGCACCATGGTGCGGCTGCTGATTGAGGCGGAGACCCGCGCCGCCGACGGCATGGAGCTTCTGCGTGTCGAAACCTTCCAGGCTCCGGCGCTCGATCAGCTTCCGGGAGAAGCCGAAATCCGCGCGAAGATCGAAACCATGGCTGCGGACCTCAAAGCGCTCCGCGCGGCCCCGCTCGCCGAGCCTTTCAATGGTCCGGCGCTGCTCTCCGGCCGGGCCGCCGCGGTCTTTTTCCACGAAGTGCTGGGCCACCGCGTAGAAGGCCACCGCCAGCGCGATGAGGATGAAGGACAGACCTTCACCAAGAAAGTAAACGAGCAGGTCCTTCCAGAATTCCTGAGCGTGGTGGATGATCCCACGCAGCGCGTTCTCAATGGGCAGAGACTCTCCGGGGCGTATGATTTCGACGACGAAGGAGTGCCCGCTGGCCGCGTCGAGGTCATCAAGAACGGCGTCCTCAAGAATTTCCTGATGTCCCGCATGCCCATCAAGAATTTCAGCAAGTCCAACGGCCACGGCCGCGCCCAGCCCGGCGAGATGCCCACCGGCCGCCAGGGCAATCTCATCGTCACGTCCACGCGGACCATCAAAGATGCCGAAATGCGCCAGAAGCTGATCGAGGAAGTGAAGAAGCAGGGGAAGCCCTACGGGCTGTATTTCGAGGACGTCCAGGGAGGTTTCACACTGACTTCGCGCTCGTTCCCGCAAGCCTTCCAAGTTTTGCCGGTGATCGTCTGGCGCATTTATGCAGACGGACGGCCGGATGAACTGGTCCGCGGGGTGGACATCGTAGGGACGCCGCTGGCGGCGCTGAACCGCATTCTCCTGACCGGAGACACTCAGAAAGTCTTCAACGGAATCTGCGGCGCCGAATCGGGGAGCATCCCGGTATCGGCTTCCGCGCCAGCCATGCTTTTTTCGGAGCTCGAGGTGCAGAGGCAGGGCCACTCGCGCACTCGCCCGCCCATTCTGCCTCCTCCGGGCTTCGAATCCGGGGCCAACAACGGCAACGAAAAAGCTCCTTCCGGGGAGAAGAAGCCATGAGCCCGCGGCAGAAAACTTTTTCCAAGAAGGGAATTATTGCGCGATTTGTCACCGGTGCAGCCCTGCTGGCCGCTCTCTCCGCGGGCCCAGCAGGCAGAAGCGTACGGGGGGCGACCGGCTCTCCTGCTCGACCGCCCGCTGAAACTCCGGAGGACCCGGTACTTCTGGCCATGCAGGCGGAGCTGGAGCGCTCCAAAGCGCAGCTCAAGATGGATGGCGTCCAGGCTCCTTATTACATCGAATACCGCGTGGGGGACGTGGACGACTACAGCGCCGAGGCCATCTTCGGCACTTTGCGTCACGAACAGCGCTACCACGTGCGGTTTGTGCGCGTCGTCGTGCGCGTAGGCGACTACAAGCTGGACAGCTACTACGGTCAGGGGCAGGGCGTGGTGGACTCCATGCCGGTGGATAACGACCTGCTCGCCTTCCGCCACCAACTGTGGCTGGCCACAGACAAAGCCTATAAGGCCGCCAGCGCGGCGCTCACCGCCAAACTGGCCCTGCTCAAACAATATTCGGTCGAACAGACGGTGGAAGATTTTTCCCGCGCTTCCGCCGTGGTTTCCATCGAGCCCCTGGCGCACATGGATCGGGACGTGACTCGCTGGCGGAAGGCCCTGGAATCCACGACTGCGTTGTACCGCAAATTCCCCGACGTGCAGACCGTGGATGCTTCGCTGCGCTTCAACACCCTCAACCAGTACCTGGTGACGTCGGAAGGGACGATGACCCGGCACGGCCGTTCGCTCTACCAGATCACTGTCTCCGGCTCCACGCAGGCGCCCGACGGCATGCGTCTGGACCGCTCGCCATTTTTTCTGGTGGCCGACCCTCGCGAACTGCCCGGCGAGGAAAAGCTGCTGGCCGAGACATCGAAGATGCTCGAGACCCTTACCCGCCTACGCACCGCTCCCATCGTCGAGGAGGAGTACCGCGGCCCCGTGCTATTCGCCGCGGACGCCGCCAACGATGTCCTGGCGGGATTGGTCGCCAACAACGTGCTGGGACGCAAGCCCGCGCCCAACGTCCCCGCGCGGACGGTGGGCACCTATGCCAACAGCTACAAAAGCCGCGTTTTGCCGGAGTTCCTCTCGGTTGTAGACGATCCCACACTTAAGACATTTGGCGGCACCACCCTGGTCGGAAGCTACGCAGTGGATGACGAGGGGGTCAAAGTCGCTCCGGTCAGCGTGATTGAGAACGGCCTGCTGGTGAACTACCTGCTTGGCCGCCAGCCCATCCGCGATTTCCCCGCCTCGAACGGTCATGGCCGCACCGGCGGCGGTGGATTCCCGGGCCCTTCCATCGGCAACCTGATTCTGAAGTCTTCCCAGTCGTTGTCCCATGAAGCGCTCAAGAAAAAGCTTCTGGAAATGTGCCAGGCGCAGTCCAAGCCCTATGGTTATTACGTGGACACCTTAGGGCCGCGATTGGCTCCGCGGCTGCTGTACCGCGTCTGGGTCAAGGACGGCAGGGAAGAAATCGTCCGTGGCGCGATCTTTAGCGAGCTGGATACACGCGGGCTCCGCAATGAAGTGCTCGCGGTGGGAAACGATCCGGAGGTCAGCAACCGGCCGGGGGCCACTCCCACCACGGTCATCAGCCCCTCCATGCTCTTCGCTGAACTTGAAGTCAAGCGGGCCGATTCCTCCAACGACAAGCTTCCCGAGTACGGGCCTCCGCCGCTTTCGCCGCCCAAATGACCCCGTCGCGGTCGGCACTCTGGCACCCATCGCTGCCGGGCAAAAAAATCTGCACGAGAGCTTGACCGTGCTATGCTTGTTGTCATAATAGCTACTGTATTGCGAGGTTGATGACTTCCCCTCCGAAGCTGCCCGCTCATGATACCGAGAGACGAATCAGACTCAGAGCCGACGGGGCGCCCCGGTTTCTTCCCGCTTCGGGATGCGTTCTTGAATCGCTCGCAACCGGCTGACTAGGTGGCTGGGGAATAGCCATCCACATGGCCAGAAAAGCTCCGACCGATCGCCCATCCTGGCCCTCCTCGACCAGTCCAGCAGATAATCGTAAATCTCCAGAGACTGAGCGCTACCGCCTTCTCTTTGAACGGTGTCCCACGGGGATTCTTTACACCACCCTGGAAGGCCGCATATTGGCCTGCAACCCGGGGTTGGCCCGCATGCTGGGTTACTCCACGCCGGAAGAAGTTCTCGGACTAACCGCGGAAGATCTCTACATGGACCGTGGCGACCGGGCCCCGCTCCTGAAGCGTTTGTTGCAGGACCGTCAGCTCAAAGACGTCGAGAAGTGTTTCAAGAAGAAGGACGGCACTCCGATTTGGTTCCTGGCGAACATGACTCTGGTGGAAGACGAACACGGTGCCCCCGGCGTAATCGAAGGGACGCTGGTGGACATTACCCAACGCAAGAAGCTGGAGATGGCGCTCCGCGAGAGCCACGCAGAGCTGCGGGAGGCAAACGAATTCCACAAGCAGGTCATCGCCAGCACCCGTGAGGGTGTCGTTATCCACGACCGCGAGCTGCGCTACGTGCTTTGGAATCGAGCCATGGAAGAGCGCACCGGACTCTGCGCCGAGGACGTGCTCGGCCGCTATCCCTGGGATTTCTTTCCCTTTGTTCGTGACCTGGGAATTGACGAGGCGATGCGGGGATCGCTGCGCGGAGAGACCCACGTTTCGCCGGACATCCCATTCCACGTCCCTTCCACCGGTAAACACGGCTGGTTCATCGCCCAATGCGCTCCGCTCCGCGACGCTCGCGGGGAGATCACCGGTGTGGTCACCACCATGAGCGACATCACCGAGCGCAAACGCGTGGAAGAAGCCTTGCGTGCCAGCGAGCAGCATTTCCGCGCCGTATTTGAAGTTTCGCAGGATGGCATCCTCATCGCCGACGAAAAGGGAATTTACGTGGACGCCAATCCGGCCGCCTGCCGGCTCTTTGCCCGCCGTAGGGAGGAATTGGTTGGTCACGCGATTTCTGAATTTGCGCCGCCTGGATTGGACCTGGAAAAGAAGTGGCAAACGCTGATGGCAGAAGGAACTGCCCGGGGCGAATACCGATCGGAGTGGCCGGACGGATCCATCCGGGATACGGAATATTGGGTCGCCGCACATTTCCTCCCCAACCGGCACTTGGCCTTTTTCCGGGATATCACCGAGAGCAAACAACTCGAAGAGCAGTTACGGCACGCACAGAAAATGGAAGCGGTGGGCCAACTGGCCGGCGGCGTAGCTCACGATTTCAATAACCTGTTGATGGTCATTCTGGGCCGTTGCGAGATGCTCCAGGGCCTCGCTGCCGCCGGCGACTCTCTCCAGGCCGGCGTGAAAGAGATTCAGATGGCTGCAGACCGCGCCGTCTCTCTCACCCGGCAACTGCTGGCCTTCAGCCGCAAGCAGGAATTGCTGCCGCGCGTGCTGGATTTGAACCAGTTGGTCCGGGGTATCGAAACCCTCTTGCGGCGAGCCCTGGGCGAGCAGATTGAAGTGATCCTCCAGCTGGAAAGCGGCCTCTGCCCCATAAAGGTGGACCAGGGACAATTTGAACAGGTGATCCTGAATCTGGCGGTCAACGCCCGCGACGCGATGCCCGCTGGCGGCCGGTTGACCATCGAGACGCGCAATGTGGATCTCGATGACGCCGCGCTGCGCACCAACCTGGAAATTTCTCCGGGCCGCTTCACGCTGCTGGCGGTGAGTGACACCGGCACGGGCGTGGATCCACAAATCCGGCAGCACCTCTTCGAGCCTTTTTTCACCACAAAAGAGCAAGGCAAGGGGACCGGGCTCGGTCTGGCCACCGCCTACGGCATCGTCCGGCAGAGCGGAGGCTTTTTTGTTGTGGAGAGCGCGGTCGGGGAGGGCTCCTCCTTCCGCATCTATCTCCCCAGCGTGCCTTTGGACGATCACTCTCTTCCCCCTTGTGCGCCACAACACTCCTTGCTCCGCGGCAATGAAACCATCCTGTTGGTCTCGGACGAGGATCGCCTGCGCAGCTTGCTCTGCGAGATGCTTGAGCAGTGCGGCTATACAGTTCTTGGAGCCCGTACCTCGGAAGAGGCTTTGCGAGTTGCCGCAGAGAAGCCGTTCGACCTGCTGCTCACAGACTTGGTGATGCCGGGAATCAATGGAGCGGAACTGGCCATGCGTGTCGCCCGCGAGCACCCCGCCAGTCGCACCATGTTCATCTCCGGTTATCCAAGCGAGACCGCATTGAAGCATCGGGCCATTCCCAGCCGCGCTTGCTTCCTGCAAAAGCCTTTCACGCTGGAGACTCTTGCTCGAACTGTGCGCAGGGTCCTTGACGCTCCGCGATGACTTCCCGGCTCCCGCCCCCGATCACCGCCGCCGCGTCCTTCACCGAAACCACCCGGGACCTGGCGAACGTTTTAGCCTTTTTATCGCTTGGCACGAAGGGAGCATTGCGCTATTTTCACGCGGGAATGATTTTCGGACGATTCACAGAGACTTTTGATGTCAGAGATGCTCTTCGCTTTGGTTTGCCGGCTCAGGCGGCTGTCGTCTATCCTCTCGGCGGGTTCATGCTGAACGCTTCCCTATTTCCTCCGCTGGCGGACATTTATTCCTGGCTCGGAGTCCTTTTGCTGGGGCTGCTGCTGGGGATCCGGCATTCGACTGACGCCGACCACGTTGTCGCCGTGGCGACCATCGTCAGCCGGCAACGCTCGATTCGCCATGCGGCGATGATCGGGATGCTCTGGGGTCTGGGACACACGCTGACGATTCTTGTCGTGGGGTCAGCCATCATCCTTTTCGGAGTAGTGATCCCGCCGCGCCTGGGGCTTTCCTTCGAGCTGCTGGTGGCATTCATGCTGATCCTGCTCGGTGCGCTCAACCTGACCAGACTTCTTCCAGGGGTCGCGCACAAACTCACGCCCGCCGTACAACTGCCGGCCGGAACGGCTTCCGCGCGGGGCCGCTCGCCGGATGAACATGTCCGCAGCGCCGAGGTCTTTCTCGATCGCATGATTGACCGGTTCGGCCTCTATCAAATCCTTCGCCCGCTGATCGTCGGCCTGGTGCATGGACTGGCGGGCTCGGCCGCGGTGGCTCTGCTCGTCCTCTCGACCATCCGCAGCCCGATGTGGGGCGTAGCTTATCTTTTGGTCTTTGGCGCCGGGACGATCATCGGGATGATGCTGATGACCATGGCCATCGCCGCACCATTTGCTTTCGCCGGAGCCCATTTCGCCAGGACCAGCCGCTTTCTTTCCATGGCGTCTGGCCTCGCCAGCGCGGGCTTCGGTCTGTTCCTGGTCCATCACATTGGTTTTGTCGACGGCCTGTTCACCGGACAGATTCATTGGATCCCGCAATAGGTGGATCGCGGGAGGGTTGCAGCGGTTGAGGCTCAGCCGCTCAGGGGAGGCGCGGCCAGGAGCAGCTCTTCAAAACGGCGGCTGGCGCGCTCCCAGGAGAAGTTCGCCGAAACCAGGTCCCATGCGCTCTGCGCCATTTGTTTGCGCAAAGATTCATTGCCCAGCAGGTCGAGACAGCGACGCGCGAATTCCTCTGGCGTATCCGCAATAAAGATGTCCCGGCTCGAGTTGACGGGGAGTCCCTCGGCGCCGATGGTGGTGGACACTACGGGGACCTTCGCCGCCATGGATTCGAAGATTTTCAAGCGAGTGCCGCCGCCTATCCGCAAAGGCACGACCGATACCCGCGAGCCCCACAGATACGGCCGAATATCCGGGACCGTCCCGGTCACTACCACGCCGGGATGTTTTCTGGCCAGCGCGATGAGGTTGGCAGGCGGTGTGCGGCCGACGAGGGCCACCGAACAATCCGGCTTGCCGCGCCTTACCAAGGGAAGAACTTCATTCAGAAACCAGGTAATCCCTTCGATGTTGGGCATCCAGTCCATGGAGCCCACGAACACAAGGTCTGCCGCGGCCTTGGCGTTTGACGGAGTGAAGTAGCCGATATCAACACCAGTGGGGACATGGCCAACACGCGTGATGCCGTAGAGTTCGCGCATGGTTTGCGCGTCCTTCTCCGACACGGCGATCACTGCGGCCACCGAACGGCATACCGCGCCCTCATAAGCGAGCATCCGGCGGGACTGAGCGCGGAACAACACGCGCCAGAACGGATTCGTCGCCGTCTCGTAATGCCGCTTCCAGATCATCGCTTCCACATTGTGCTGGAACAGAACGCACCGCGAGAGGTCAGGGATGTTGGGAGCCGGAGAGAGAAAATCGCAGACCATCCGGTCGAATTTCTCTTTGGCCAGCAGTTCCTCGATCTTGCACCGCATGGCCGGGGAGCGATACCGGCTCACCGCAAGCGGTAAAGGAGAGAGCACGTTCCGCGCCGCCTGCGCCAGGAATGCCGGGGTTCCCTTGACTGGCACGAACAAAGGTATAGGGTATGCGCGAGTCGAATACTCAGGGCTGCGGCGCACCCCCTCGGACTCCTCGGGCTTCTCCAAGGCAAGGTAATGGATCTCGTGCCAGCGGTGGAGATGCCGGAGCATCTCCAGGGTTCGAATGTGCCCGCCCTTCGTTGTCGGGTGGAGGAACTGCGGACCGACCCACAGGATTTTCATCAGCACTTGAGCATAGCGAACCGCCCGCCAGCCGTAAATTGAAACTTCCGCGAGGTGAGCGCCGGCGGCACCATCGCCAGTCACCGCAAGCATCAACGATTCTGTGGCAAGTCGTCCCTTCCCTCCGCGGCGGGCAGGCTGACACCCAAACTCACCAAGCGATATCGCACCGTTTGCTCCATCGTCCTTTGTGTCCCGCAGTATGCATGGAAATACGCATCCATGCCGGCAAAATCCTCGCAGAACAGAAGTGCGAATCATGAATGGAAGGTCACGGCCACATTTCAATTTGATGAATACTGGGAATCTGATTTTTCTTCACCACAGCGGCGTCTGGTCGTGAATTGGCTTTGCTTCCGTAATATGATGTGAGAGCTTCGAAATGAAGGCGGCCTGTCCGAGGACGGTGAGTCTGTGTCCGACGGATTGTCCGGCCTCTGACCCTGCCGCGGCTGGAGTGCGTCGAGCGTGAAACGCCTGTTGATCGTAGAAGACGATAAAGACATCGTCGAATTGGTGCGCTACAACCTGGAAAAAGAAGGATATCAAGTCGCTGCATCGGGCGACGGCTTGAGCGCACTGGCTCTTATTAAAAAATCTGCGCCGGACCTGGTCATACTGGACCTGATGCTGCCTAAGCTCCCAGGTCTCGAGGTGTGCCGCGAGATCCGGCGGGATCAAACGCTGAACCGCCTGCCCATCCTGATGCTGACAGCGCGTGGCGACGAAGCCGACCGCGTAGTGGGACTGGAAATGGGCGCGGACGACTACGTCACCAAGCCATTCAGCCCGCGCGAACTGGTGGCGCGGGTAAAAGCCCTGCTGCGCCGCACCGAGCCCGCCGGCGACCCGGAAAAGGCCATCGAATTCCGCGAGCTCCTGGTCGACCCGGCTTCCTATCGCGTGCTGCGCGCCGGCAAAGCGGTGGCGCTCAGCACGCTCGAGTTCCACCTGCTCTACTACCTGCTCAAGCGCCCCAACCGTGTGTTTTCGCGCGACCAGCTTCTCGACGCGGTGTGGGGCACGGAACGCTTCGTCACCCCGCGCAGCGTAGACGTCTACGTGCGCCGCCTGCGGGAAAAAATCGAAAGTAACCCCGAAAAACCGGAGTACCTGAAGACCGTGCGCGGCGCCGGCTACCTGTTTGAAACCCGTGCCGAATAAACTTTTCCGCAAACTCCTGCTCGTGTTCCTGCCCTTGGCGGTGGTCCTTCTCTACGGCGTGGACTTCTACACCATGCGAGCCTTGCGCCAGGGCACGCTCGAAACCCTGGCGCTGAGTTACGCTCCCGGGCGCCTGCAGGAATTGCGCCCATTGCATCCTGATGACCCGCAGGAACTAAAAGACTGGGTCCGCTGGGCGTGCTTCGGCGAGGCGCGGGTCACCGTATTCCGCCTTGATTCCACCGTAATCGCCGATGCTGCCGCGGATCCGCGGGCATTCGACGGCGACGGCGATCTCGATGTGGTTCGCCGGGCCATCAATGGGGCAGGCGCTTCGTCGATCCGGCGCAGCACCCGTGGAGACCGGGAGCTCGCCTATTGGGCGGTCCGCTATGGTGCACCGGCGGGAGGCACGCCCGTGGTCGTGCGCGTTGCACTTCCTCTCGCGGAGCCCCCCTCGGCGGTCAGGAAACTGCGCTTGCAGGTCGCGGGTCTGGTGCTGGCGGTGCTGCTTGCCTGTGGTGCAGCGATTTATGTGATCTTCAGCTCGGTCGAGCGCCGCATCCAGCGCTTGGGTGGATTCCTCGATCAAGCCGCCGCGGGAATGATTCACACAAAGATGCCGGAATCGGGCTGGGGCGAGCTCTCCAGCCTCGCTCAGAAGGCACGAAGCGCCACCGACCAGCTCGGCCGGCGGATTCAGGAGTTGACCGCGCAAAGCGACTTTTCCGTCGCCGTCCTGCGCAGCATGAGCGAGGGCGTGGTGGTGGTCAACGGAGAGGGCCGCATCGTATTCGCCAACGAAGGCTTCGCCGCGGCCATCGGCGTGGAACTCAGCCAGTGCCGGGGACGCCCGCTTCTCGAGGTCACTCGCCAGCAGGAGCTGGTCGTCGCAGTTGAGCGCGCCATGTCGCAGGGGGAGATGGTCAGCGGCGAAGTGGAATTCGGCACGGTGCGCCCGCGCAGCTTTGAGTTGGCTGCGGCTCGCGTCGAAGCCCCCACTACCTCCGGTGCGGTGCTCGTCCTGCACGATGTGAGTGAAATTCGCCGCCTGGAGCGCGTGCGCCGCGACTTTGTCGCCAACGTCTCCCACGAGCTGCGCACTCCGCTCACTGCCATTCAGGGCTTCGCGGAAACGTTGCTCGGCGGGGCGCTTGACGACCCCAAGGCCAGCCGGCGCTTTCTCGAAATCGTCCGCGATCATGCCACCCGCCTGGGGAGGATCACCGACGATCTCTTGAAGCTTTCCGCAATCGAGGCCGGAAAACTGACCTTCGAGATGCGTCCGCTGAACATCGCCGGGCTAATGGACACTTGCCTGGAGACCGCGGCCCTCAAGGCCAAAGCCAAAAGAATTGTGCTTGCCGCCGACTGTCCCAGGGATCTGCCGCCCGCCCGCGGCGACATCATGCGCCTGCAGGAGTTGCTGCAGAACCTGCTCGACAATGCTCTGCAGTACACGCCGGAGGGCGGCAGCGTCAAAGTGCGCGCCCGGCAGGAAAACGAAAACGTGGTGGTATGTGTCCAGGACACCGGCATGGGCATCCCCATCGCGGAGCAGGAGCGCATTTTTGAGCGCTTCTACCGGCTGGATGCGGCGCGATCGCGCGCCGTGGGCGGTACCGGCCTGGGGCTCTCCATTGCCCGGCACATCGCCGAGGCCCACGGCGGCCGGATTTGGGTGGAGAGTGAAGTGGGCCAGGGTTCGCGCTTTTACGTGACCATTCCGGTCTGGAAAGGCGAGGGTGATGCCGAGCCCTCAGCTCCGTGACACCCCTTCCCAGGCAGAATAGTTTTCCACAAGCTTCGCTGTACTCACCATATTTTCATTCTCCAGCCATACAGGGTTAAACAGCCGGGTTTAGAAACGTTGACGTACGCTCTGGCGGTTGCAACCCTCCGCTAGGCCGCCAGACTCACCTCGCTTCTGGTCTCGCCGAAACGGGCCGGCGTTCCCCTGGCGCCGGCCCATATTTCTTGACCGGGAGGGAACGCAAGCCATTGATGCGAGAAGGTTTCTGGCGCCGTCACTGAATGTTCACAATGCGTTTACCGCCAGTTCACGGTGAACAGATACCGTCCGCCTGGGGCTGACAGAAAGATCCGAGAGCCGGCGGGCAAGACTAGAGATGGTCGCTCGCCAATTTCGATTCATCTTCCTGAAAGACGACTGCGCTACCTTGCAACGAAAAACTTGAGGAAGGAGATTTGATGAACAGAAGAATCGCGATTCTGTTGGCTGCGGTGGCGGTGCTCGGCGTTGCCGGCACAGCGCGCGCGCAGGAAGTGCTTCTGAACGGCGCCGGAGCTACTTTCCCCTACCCGATCTACTCGAAGTGGTTTGACGTGTACCATAAGCTGAAGCCAAACGCTCAAATCAACTATCAATCCATCGGCTCCGGTGGAGGAATCCGGCAGGTCCTGGCGGGCACGGTTGACTTCGGCGCTACCGACGGCCCCATGACCGACGAGCAACTGGCTCAGGCCAAGACCAAGATCCTTCATTTCCCCACCGTGCTGGGCAGTGTAGTTCCGACGTACAACATCTCCGGCGTCACTGACGAGCTGAACTTTACCGCCGCGGCGCTGGCCGGAATCTACCTGGGCAAGATCACCAAGTGGAATGACCCGGAGATTGCCAAGGCAAACTCAGGCGTAAAGCTGCCGGATAGCGAAATTGTGGTGGTGCACCGTTCCGACGGCAGCGGCACAACCTATATCTGGGTGGACTACCTCTCCAAAGTCAGTGACGATTGGAAGAATAAAGTGGGCCGCAATACGTCGGTGAAGTGGCCGGTGGGTCTCGGCGGCAAGGGCAATGAGGGCGTATCCGGCCTGGTGAAGCAAACTCCCAACTCGATCGGCTACGTCGAGTTGATCTACGCTCTGCAGACTCAGCTACCCTACGGTCGCGTGCAAAACCTGGCCGGAGCGTTTGTTAAGGCTGACCTGGCCAGTACCACGGCCGCGGCAGTCGGGGCGGCAAAGGCCATGCCGGAGGATTTCCGCGTCTCTATCACCAACTCGCCGGGCAAGGGCGCTTACCCCATCGCCAGCTTCACTTGGCTGCTGATTCCCTCTACAATAGCGGATGCCGCGAAAAAGACCGTCCTCAAAGAGTTCGTGAAGTGGATGCTGGCTGAGGGACAGACCTACACAGAAGGGCTCGGCTACGCCCGCCTCCCGAAAGAAGTCGTGCAGATGGAGCTGAAGGCCATCGGTCAGATCAACTAGCATGGCGGTTGCTGTCAATCCGGATTTAGTCCCTGCGGGGCCGGTCTGGACTCCGCAGGGACTGCTCCGCCGAGTGCGCGACGGCGACCAGGTTGCGCACCTCTTTACTCTTACTTTCGCCGCCGTAGTCATCCTGATTACCTGCATGGTGGTCCAGACGTTGTGGGTGAATTCCGCGCTTCCGCGCCACAAGTTCGGATGGAGTTTTTTCTTTACTCGTACCTGGGACCCCGTTGCTGAGGATTTCGGCGCCGCCCCGTTCATCTACGGCACTCTGGTGACTTCCGCGCTGGCTTTGATCCTCGCTGTGCCCATTGGTCTCGGCGCCGCCATTTTTCTCTCGGAGCTCGCTCCGCCGAAGATTTCCGATGCGCTGACCTTCGTGATCGAGTTGCTGGCAGCGGTGCCCAGTGTGATTTACGGCCTGCTGGGGATTTTTATCGTCGTCCCGTTCGTGCGCACCACGCTGGGGCCGCTTCTGCAGAAAAATCTGGGTTTCCTGCCGCTGTTCAAAGGGCCGGGCTACGGAGTCAGCTTTCTGGCCGCGGGCATAGTCCTGGCCATTATGGTGGTGCCCTTCATCATCAGCGTTTCGCGCGAAGTGCTGATGGCCGTGCCTGCCGACCAGCGCGAAGCCGCGCTGTCGCTGGGGTCCACACGCTGGGAGTCCACCTGGAAGGTGGTCGTGCCCTACGCCCGAACGGGCATCTTTGGGTCAATCTTTCTGGCGCTGGCGCGCGCCCTGGGCGAAACCATGGCCGTGACCATGGTCATCGGCAACGTGCCCGAGATACGCACTTCTTTGCTCGCGCCCGGATATTCGATTGCCGCGGTCATCGCCAATGAGTTCACTGAGGCCACCGCGGATATTTACCTGCAATCGCTGGTCTATCTCGCATTGGTGCTTTTCCTGTTGACCTTTATCTTGAACGGAATGGCGCGGCTGCTGATCCTGGCGACAACCAGGCGAGGCTAGGAGAGATGAAATGAGCACGCTGGCCGGCAGCGGAAATCTCCGGCTGCGCAAGGCGGTGAGCGCGATCATGCTCAGCCTGACCGCCTTCTGTGCCGCAGCTGCCGTTGGCGTGCTCTTCTTCATTCTCGGCTATCTGGTCTGGAACGGCGGGTCGTCCTTGAATCTGAATTTTTTCACCAAGCTGCCCCAGCCGGTGGGAGAAAGCGGCGGAGGGATGGCCAATGCCATCGTGGGCAGCATGAAGCTGCTCCTGCTCGCGTCCGTCATCGGCATCCCCATCGGCTTCATCGGCGGGATTTATCTCTCTGAGTTTGGCGGCAAAACCTTTTCGTTCCTGGTTCAGTACACCGCCGACCTGCTCAACGGTGTCCCCTCCATCGTCATCGGCATTTTTGCTTACAGTCTGATCGTCCTGCGCACGAAACACTTTTCCACGCTGGCGGGCGGGTTCGCGCTGGGCATCATGATGATTCCGATTACACTGCGGAGCACCGAGGTATTCCTGCGCAGCGTTCCCGTGTCTCTGCGGGAGGGTGCCATGGCCCTCGGCGCGAACAAGTGGAAAACCATCACCAGCGTGGTCGTGCCGGCAGCCTATCGTGGTATTTTGACTGCCGTGCTGCTGGCCGTGGCGCGCGTGGCCGGGGAAACCGCGCCCCTGCTCTTCACCGCGTTCAGCAACCGCTTCTGGAGTCCCGGCTGGAACCAGCCTACTGCCTCGCTGCCGGTGATGGTGTTCACTTACGCGATTTCGCCTTACGAGGACTGGCACCGGCAGGCCTGGGCCGCCGGGCTGGTGCTGCTGATGCTCGTATTTTTCGCCAATATCATCGCGCGTACGGTGCTCTCGCGCGGCATCTCAGTCCCGAGGTGAGTCCTTGGATATTCCCATGAACGCGGCTCTTGGATCGCGGCCGGGGGCACCCAGGGCCGGCATTCTCGCCCACCGCAGGGCGGACCCGCTGGCCGGCGCCGAAACGCGCATTGAGATCCGTGGGCTGAACTTTTTTTACGGCAAGACCCAGGTGCTTTTCGATATCAATCTGGTGATCCTTTCGAACCGGGTCACCGCGCTGATCGGCCCCTCGGGCTGCGGCAAGTCCACGCTGCTGCGCACGCTCAATCGCATGCACGAGACGGTGAAGATCGCCCGGCTGCAGGGAAGTATCCTGCTGGACGGTGAGAGCATTTTCGATCACGATGTCACCGGCCTGCGCCGCCGCGTGGGGATGGTGTTCCAGCGGCCCAACCCCTTCCCCAAATCCATCTTTGAGAATGTGGCCTACGGCCTGCGCGTGAATGGCCACCAGGGTTCTATCGCTGACGCCGTGGAGAAGAGCCTGCATCGCGCCGCACTATGGGACGAAGTGAAGGATATCCTACACAAGTCCGCCTATGCGCTGTCCGGCGGACAGCAGCAGCGGCTGTGCATCGCCCGGGCTCTGGCGGTGGACCCCGAAGTGCTGCTTCTGGATGAGCCCTGCTCCGCCCTCGACCCCATCAGCACCGCGAAAATCGAGGAACTGCTCTTCGCCCTCAAGGACAATTGCACGCTGGTCATGGTCACCCACAATATGCAGCAGGCCGCGCGGTCCAGCAACTTCACCGCATTTCTTCTGGAAGGGAAGCTGATCGAATATCAACCGACCGAGCAACTGTTCACCACGCCGGCGGATCCCCGAACCGAAGCCTACATTACCGGCCGCTTCGGATAGGAGCTAAAGGATGGAGCGCCATTTCGAGAAGGACCTGGAAGAAGTCAAAGAGCGCCTGCTATGGATGGGGAGCCTCGCCGAGCGGGCCGTGCACCAGTCCGTCCAGGCGGTCCTCGACAGCGAGAAAGACCTCGCTCAGCGCGTAATCGAGGAAGAGAATGCCATCAACGAAATGCAGATCGAGATGGATGAGCGGGTGATGAAGCTGCTTGCGCTCCAGCAGCCCGCCGCGGGCGACCTGCGCTTTATCCTCGCCGTGGCGCGCATCAACAACGACCTGGAGCGCATCGGCGACCAGGCCGTGAACATCGCCCAGGCGGCCCTCCGCATCCTGCGCCACCCGCGCGTCAAGCCCTACGTGGACCTCCCGCGGATGAGCGAGCTGGCCGAGGAGATGGTGCGCGACAGCCTCAATGCCGTAGTCCGCAAAGACGTCGAGTTGGCCCGCAGCGTCCTGATGCGCGATGACCTGGTGGATGCGCTGCGCAACCAGATCTTCCGCGAGCTGCTTACCTATATGATGGAGAACTCGGCGGTGGTCTTCCCGGCCTTCGAGCTCATCCTGGTGGCCAAGAACCTGGAGCGCATCGCCGATCATGCCACCAACATCGCTGAGGACGTCATCTACATGGTTGCGGGCCACGACGTCCGCCACCCGGCGCTTGACCGGCGATAAGCTCAGGTGAGCGCCAACTTTTTGCAGGGGCACCCGCCTCTGGTGTGCCATGCCCCCTGCAGACGGCACACAAATTCCGTCTGTTCAGGCCAAAGTCCAGTTTTCTACTTTCAACCGGGGTATGCGGCGGAATTGTTCCGCATTGTTTGTCACCAGACAGCGTTTAATCTCTGGAGAAGATCTTCCGCTGTTGTGACTTCAAGTCTTTGCGCTCGAAAAGAAAGTCGCGTGGAAACGGTGAAGGCCTCGAGAAAAACTCGTCCCAGTCCAGTGTTTCCTTTGGTCTCAGAATCACCAGGCTGCCCCGCTTTTCAATGTACACTTCATCGCCCGGAAAGCGGAATTCCTTCGGCAGGCGCACCGCCTGGCTCCTGCCTTTCTTGAACAGCTTCGCCGTCCTGGCCACGGCGTCCTCCTCTGGTATCTACCGCAGTAGATACCGTTTCCAAAGCCCAGGCTACTCCCCGGATCGCTTGTGCACAGTTTCGAAGTATGGGCTGAAATGTCTTCTACAACATCTGCCGCAAGACATAAGGCAGGATGCCGCCGTGGCGGAAGTACTCGATTTCTTCGGGCGTATCGATGCGCGCCACCGCCGCGAAAGTCTTGGCCGCACCGCTTTCATCCACCGCGCGCACTTGCACTTTCTTGCGTGTCGAAATCCCCGCGGCGAGCCCGGTAATCTCGTAAGTCTCGAATCCCGTCAAGCCCAACGATTCTCGCGATTGGCCCGGCTCGAATTCGAGCGGCAGGACGCCCATCCCTACCAGGTTCGAGCGATGGATGCGCTCGAAGCTCTCCGCCAGTACGGCGCGGACGCCGAGCAACAGCGTTCCTTTGGCCGCCCAGTCGCGCGAGGAGCCTGAACCGTATTCCTTTCCTCCGATGACCACCAGCGGCGTCTGTTTTTCCTGGTAACGCATCGCCGCATCGTAGATGCTCATTTTCTCGCGCGAGGGCAGAAAAACCGTCCAGCCGCCTTCGGTGCCGGGGACCATGAGATTGCGGAGGCGAATGTTGGCAAACGATCCGCGCATCATCACTTCATGGTTTCCGCGCCGCGCGCCATAGGAATTGAAATCGCTCGGCTTGACGCCCAGAGAAATCAGGTATTTGCCCGCCGGGCCATCCACGGCGATGCTGCCCGCCGGAGAAATGTGGTCGGTGGTCACGCTGTCTCCCAGCACGGCCAGCGCACGGGCCCCGGCGATGTCGCGCAGCGCGGCGGGCTGGCGCGGCATCTTCTCGAAAAACGGCGGCTTCTTGATGTAGGTGGAATTCGCGTCCCAGGCGTAGAGATCGCCTTCAGGAACGGGCAACTTGCGCCACCGCTCGTCGCCAGTGAAAACGTCGTCATACTGTTTGCGGAACATCCCGGTATTCACCACCGAGCGCACTACGCCTTCGATCTCCTGCGGTGAAGGCCAGATGTCGCGCAGGAAAACCGGCTGGCCCTTCGCGTCCTGGCCCAGCGGCTCGCTGGCCAGGTCCATGTCCATGCGTCCGGCCAGGGCGTAGGCCACCACCAGCGGCGGGGAAGCCAGATAATTCGCCCGCACCAGCGGGTTGATGCGGCCCTCGAAGTTGCGGTTCCCGCTGAGGACCGCAACCGCGACCAGGTTGTTTTCCTTGATCGCTGCGGCGATCGGTTCCGGCAGCGGGCCGCTGTTGCCGATGCACGTCGTGCATCCGTAAGCCACCAGGTGAAAGCGGAGTTGGTCGAGGTATTGCGTCAACCCGGCGGCATCCAGGTAGTCGGTTACAACTTTCGACCCCGGCGCCAGGCTGGTTTTTACCCAGGGCTTGGATCGCAGCCCGCGCTCCACCGCTTTTTTCGCCAGCAGGCCGGCGCCGATCATCAGCACTGGGTTCGACGTGTTGGTGCAACTGGTGATCGCCGCGATCACTACCGATCCGTGGCCCAAGTCGAAGCTGTCGCCGTTCGAGCGTACCGCGGCGTGCTTTGCCGGCGTCCCATCGATGGATTTCAGGAATGCAGACTTGGATTGTTTCAGCGGCACGCGGTCCTGTGGGCGTTTGGGGCCGGCAAGCGAGGGCTCCACGCGCGCCAGGTCGAGTTCGATCGTGTCGGTGAACACCGGGTCGGGCGTCTGATCGGTGCGAAAGATGCCCTGTTCCTTGGCATACGCTTCGACCAACTTTACGTGCTCTTCCTCGCGCCCGGAAAACCGCAGGTAGGCCAGCGTCTCCGCGTCCACCGGGAAAAATCCCATTGTGGCGCCGTATTCGGGAGACATATTGGCGATCACCGCGCGGTCGGGAAGCGTGAGGCTGGAAAGCCCGCTTCCGTAATACTCGACAAACTTGCCGACCACGCCCTTCTTGCGCAGCATCTCGGTGACGGTCAGGACCAGGTCGGTCGCCGTGGCGCCCTCGGGCAGACGGCCGTGCAGCTTGAACCCCACCACGTCGGGAATCAGCATGGAGAGCGGCTGGCCGAGCATAGCGGCCTCGGCCTCGATGCCGCCCACGCCCCAGCCAAATACGCCGAGGGCATTGATCATCGTGGTATGAGAGTCCGTGCCCACCAGCGAATCGGGGAAAGCTGTCCGCGTGCCGCCCTGCGCCGCAACAAAAACCACGCGCCCCAGGTATTCCAGGTTGATCTGGTGGCAGATGCCGGTGTCCGGCGGAACGACTTTGAAATCCTGAAAGGCTTTCTGGCCCCAACGGAGGAAAGCGTAACGCTCGACGTTGCGCTGCATCTCCAGCTCGGCGTTGAAGAGAAATGACTGCTTGTTGCCGAAGGCATCGACCTGAACGGAATGGTCAATCACCAGGTCGGCGGGAAGCAGGGGATTGATGCGCCGGGGGTCGCCGCCCATGGCCTTGACGGCATCGCGCATCGCCGCCAGATCCGCCACCGCTGGCACGCCGGTGAAGTCCTGCATCAGCACGCGCGCGGGCATAAAGTTCACTTCTTTCTGTGTCGGCTTGGCCGGATTCCACCGCGCCAGCGCCTCCACATCGCCCGATTTCACCAGGCGTCCGTCTTCATGGCGCAGAAGGTTTTCGAGCAGCACTTTGAGGGAAACGGGCAGGCGGGAGGGCTGGCCGATGCTGCGTTTTTCAAGTTCGGCGATGCGGAAAATCTGAAAGTCGCTGCCGGCGGCAGAAAGCGCGCCGCGGGTGCCGAAGCTGTTTGTGGATGCAGGCGCCATGTGCTCACCCTCTCGTTGTGTACGAAATCTATTTTAGCGCAAACCGCGCGACCCGGCGAGATTTCCGCTCCTAAGTGGCCGGGCTTCGGCCCGCGTGCCATAATCTTGGCTTGGCCACTGGTGTGAGAGTCGTCCTCATTTCCACCTACGAGCTTGGGCGGCAGCCGTTCGGGCTGGCATCTCCTGCGGCGTGGCTGCGCCGCGGGGGTAGCGAGGTTACTTGTCTCGATCTCTCGCGTCAGGAGCTTCCGGAAGCGGTAGTGCGTTCGGCGGACCTGATCGCATTTTACGTCCCCATGCACACCGCCACGCGCCTCGCCGTCGAGCTGATTGAACCAATCCGCCAGCTCAACCCCCGTGCGCATTTGTGTTTTTATGGCCTCTACGCGCCGATGAACGAGGCTTACCTGCGGCGGCTGGGCGCCGACACGATCCTCGGCGGAGAATTCGAGGAAGGATTGGCGCGTCTTGCTCAGCGGCTGCAAAACGGGGACGCCGCGCAACCCCTGCCGGTTATTTCCCTCTCCCGGCAGCACTTTCTCACTCCGGACCGTGCCGGCCTGGCGCCGCTCCGCGAATACGCGCACCTGGTTCTGCCCAATGGGCAACATCGCGTGGCGGGTTACACCGAAGCGTCGCGCGGCTGCAAGCATCTTTGCCGCCACTGCCCAATTGTGCCGGTCTATAACGGCGTGTTTCGGGTGGTTGAGCGCGAAGTCGTCTTGCAGGACATCCGCCAGCAAGTGGCCGCCGGCGCCGAGCACATCACTTTCGGCGACCCCGACTTTTTCAACGGGCCGGCCCACGCGCTGGCGATTGTGCGCGCGCTCCATGAAGAGTTCCCGTCACTGAGTTACGACGTCACCATCAAGGTCGAGCATCTATTGAAGCAGGCCGGCCACCTGCGCGAGCTGCGCGACACCGGCTGTGCGTTCGTGGTCACTGCGGTGGAATCGGTGGACGACACGATTCTCAATCGCCTTGACAAGGGACACACTCGCCGGGATTTTCTCGCTGTGGTCGAGCTCTGCCGCATTGCCGGCCTGGCGCTCGGACCTACCTTTGTGCCCTTCACGCCGTGGACCACCCTGACGGGCTATTGCGACCTGCTGCGCGTGCTGGCGGGACATAGCCTGATTGAAAACGTCGCGCCCATCCAACTCGCCATTCGCCTTCTCATCCCTGCGGGCTCGCGCCTGCTCGAGCTGCCTGACGTGCGCGAGATGGTTGCGCCGTTCGATGAGGCCGGACTCGTCCATGCCTGGCGGCACGCGGACCCGCGTGTAGATGCCCTGGCGGAAGAAGTGCAGGGTATCGTCCAGCCCGGCGAGAAGCTCGGCCGGACGCGGACAGAGACCTTTGGCAAAATTTGGAGCGCAGCCCACCGGGCTGCCGAGCCGAAGAAGCGGCCGCCTCTCACGCCCATTCTCGTCGCCCGCGCGGCCATCCCCTACCTCACCGAGCCCTGGTACTGTTGAGCAGAACCGACGCGGGACCAGTTGGTCCCCATCAAGCGGGCAAAAGAGGCGGCACGCCGGGGTGAGGCATTTGTCTGAGGCTCGGCTCGCGGGGGAAGAAAAGATAGGAATCAACACAGAGGACACAGATACACAGAGAACACGGAGAAAAGAATCCGATTCTTTGTTCTCTGTACCCTCTGTGTCTCTGTGCTCTCTGTGTTAATTCTTTTTCCCACGGTTTTCTTAAAATGTCGCTAGAAAACAAAGCAGCGAAGAAACATCTCCTCCTCCTGACCAGCAAACTGGGCTACCAGGCACGCAGCTTTGCCGAAGCCGCCGCGCGTCTGGGAATCACCGTGGTCTTTGGCAGCGATCGCTGCCACCAGCTCGACGACCCCTGGAAGGACGCCGCACTCCCATTGCATTTCGAGCGGCCCGAAGAGGCCGCCGCGGAGATCGTTCGCGCCGCCGCATCGCAACCCATTGACGCCATCCTGGCGCTCGGTGACCGTCCCACCATCGCCGCCGCGCGCGCCGCAAGCGCCCTGGGTATCGAGTACAGTCCCCCGGAAGCGGTCGAGACCTGCCGCAGCAAGCTGCGCCAGAGAACAGTTCTGCGCGCTGCCGGTCTTCCTGTGCCCGAGTTTTTCTCTTTTACCCTGCGCGAAGAGCCGCGCAACGTCCTGGCGCGGGTACGGTTTCCATGCGTGGTCAAGCCGCTCACGCTGTCCGCCAGCCAGGGTGTGATCCGCGCCAACAATGCGGAGGAGTTCACCTCCGCGGTCGCCCGCATCCGCGCATTGCTGGAAACGCCGGAATTGCAGGTGACGCGCGAGCCTGAGCTGCATCGATTGCTGGTTGAGGGCTACATACCCGGCAGAGAGGTGGCCGTGGAAGGAGTGCTCGAGGATGGCCACCTGCGCATCCTGGCTCTCTTCGACAAACCTGATTCGCTCGAAGGCCCCTACTTCGAGGAGAGCATCTACGTCACACCCTCGCGACTGACCGAGGCTGAGCAGCAAGCTATCGCCGATTGCGCGCGGAGCTGCGTCGCCGCGCTTGAGCTCACCCACGGCCCGCTCCACGCCGAGTTCCGCATCAACCCCGCAGGGCCCTGGGTGATCGAGGTGCAGCCCCGGCCGATTGGAGGACTTTGCTCGCGCGTGCTGCGCTTTGGCCCGGACAAAATCCTGCTCGAGGACTTGCTCGTTCGTCACGTGCTTGGTCTGGAGGGCAGGGAACTCGAGCGGGAGGATGCGGCGGCGGGCGTGATGATGATTCCCGTGCCGGCGAGCGGGATTTTTGAAGGCGTGGAGGGCAGCGAGGAAGCCAGTGGCGTTCCCGGCATCGTAGAAATGGAGATCACCACGCGGGTCCACGACTACATTGCTGCCTGGCCGGAAGGAGCGAGCTACCTGGGATTCCTCTTCGCAAGGGCGGGCAGTCCGCAAGAAGCGGAGTCGGCGCTGCGCGTGGCGCACGCTAAGTTGCGCCTCGACATTCGGCCGCGATTGCCGGTGGGGCATCCGGTGACCGGCCGGCTCCCGGCGGGGTTACCGCGAGAATGACGAGGGCAATGGTTGGCGCGGTACGAAATTCTTCGTCCGCCGCGGCGGATGCAGAATGACAAGCAGGGACCTGGTGGCAAACGAGGCGTGAAATTTGAGGGCTATGCCTTGGCGCGCGGAGCCACGAAACCTTCCGGCAGTTTCGCGCCTTCGCCGAAGAAGAATTGTTCCATTTGCTCTTCCATCAACTGGTGCGATTTGGGGTCCAGCGGATTCAAGCGGTACTCGTTCATGACCATCTTGGAATGCTCGACCCACATCTTCCATGCCTCGGCGGAAACATTGTCGAAGACTCGCTGGCCGAGGGCGCCGTTCCACGGGATATCGTCGAGCCCCGGCATGTCCTTGCCGAACTTGACGCACTTCACCGTCCGCTGGCCTGGTTTGGCTGCCGCCGGCCGCGGAGCTGGTGGAACTGAGCAGTTGTCGTCGGCCATAAATCCCTCCCGCATCTGATTAGGGCGCAGCTTCAAGATACTGCATTTCACGTTGATTTCCTAGCGCAGCACGGCACCTCCGCGGTTGCAACTGCGCACGTTTTCTGAGAGAAAGGGGAGCAGCATCCATCCTCGGCGTCCCGCAGGCCGGGCCGCTTGAGAACGCGCTTCTTTTGGGCGAGGTGACCATCGCCCGGCGGGGCGGACTGGAAGGGGGCGTCATGGACGCCGCCGGTGAAATGCAAGAGCTCGCGCCGGAGGAGCGCCGGCCGGGCGTGTGGGTCTGTCCCACCGCGGAGGCTGCGGCCATCGAGGCTGCGCGCCGCCTGGTCGAGATCCATGCTGAATGTGTGGCCGCCCGCGGAGAATTCATGCTGGCCCTGGCCGGCGGCAATACCCCTCGCGCGCTCTACCGCCTGCTGGGTTCGCCCGGCTACCGCGAAAAGATCGACTGGGCCCACATCCACCTGTTCTGGTCCGACGAGCGTCCGGTCGCGCCCGATCATCCCGACAGCAATTATGGAATGGCGGCAAAAGAGTTGCTGGCTCATGTCACTGTCCCCAAAGAGCACATCCATCGCATGGAGGCCGACTGGCCCAGCCTCGGGCGGGCCGCGCAGGTCTATGAGGTAGTCCTGCGCAATCTGCTTCCTCTCGATTCCCGCGGATTCCCCAGGCTCGATATGGTCCTGCTGGGCATGGGCGCGGACGGTCACACCGCCTCGCTGTTTCCCGGCGAGGGAAATCCCGCGGGAACTTCCCGCTGGGTGAGCACTCCGCTGGTCGAAAAGCTGGGAACCCGCCGGATGACCCTAACCTTGCCGGTCCTCAACGCAGCCCGCCACGTTCTGTTTTTGATTGCAGGTGCTGACAAGGCCGAAGCGCTCCAGGCCGTTGTTGAAGAGATACCGCGCGAGGGCGGCGGAGTTCTTCCGGCAGCACTTGTCCAACCTTTTGCGGGGGAGCGGGTGTTTATCGTGGATGCCGCCGCGGCCTCGCGGCTGCAGGCCTAGGCACACCGGCCGGGAGATTCTTTTCACCGCCCGGAATTCCGGTGCGGATCAATTGCAGGAGGGAGCATGATTCTCGCCGGCGACATCGGCGGAACGAAAAGCAACCTGGCGCTGTTTGAACGCCACCAGGGGAAGCTCATCCGCACGGCCCAGCGCCGCTTCAAGAGCCGCGACTATCAGAGTTTCGAGCTGATTATCCGTGAGTTTCTGGGGCCCAGCGGCGGGCGGCCGGAGGCCGCGGCATTCGGCGTGGCCGGGCCGGTGGTGAACAACCAGGTGCGGGTCACCAATTTGCCCTGGACCCTCGACGGCGCCGCGCTCGCCGAGCTACTGGGCGTCGCGCGCGTGCCGCTCTACAACGACTTGGAAGCCACAGGGTACGGTATCGCCGTGCTCGAGAGCAGCGACCTGTTTCTCCTCAACCGCGGCGTGCCCGCCCCGAAAGCAAATCAAGTCGTACTGGCGGCGGGGACCGGACTGGGGGAAGCCGTGCTCTTCTGGGATGGCGAGAAACACCTTGTTTCCGCGAGCGAGGGTGGCCACTGCGACTACTCGCCGCGCAACGAAGAAGAGATCGAGCTGTTCCGCTTCCTCAAGAAGCGCTCTACCGGACCCGTCTACCTGGAACAAATTCTTTCCGGAGGCGGATTCCGAATGCTTCATGAATTCCTGGACCCCGGCGCGAAACATCCCAGCTTTGACGACCCAACCGCCGACCCGGCAAAAGAGATCACCAGTAACGCAGCCGCCGGCAAGTGTCCAGCCTGTGTCCGCGCGCTCCATTTGTGGGTCGCCACGTACGGTTCCGAGGCAGGCAATCTGGCACTAAAAACTCTGGCGCGTGGCGGCGTCTATGTCGGCGGGGGAATCGCTCCCAAGATTATCGAGAAACTCCAGGACGGGACTTTCTTCGAGGCCTTCTGCGACAAAGCAAAATTCCGCGCGATCCTGTCGCAGGTCCCCATCTACGTAATCTTGAACGATGACTGTGCGCTGCTCGGGGCGGCCTCGCGTGCCGCCGTTGAGCAATCCTGACCACGCCCGCCGCTGAAAGGCTTTCGGCACAAGCAACAGACAAACTCCTCCACCGAGTCGCGGATTCTCCTACAATCAAGCGAAATTAGTAGCGCATTTCAAGGGTGGGTTTCTTCTCGGAGATTTGTGTGGAGAGTGGGAGGCAGCAGTGACGGCGAACGAAGTCTTCGACTTGGTTATCATCGGCTGCGGTCCGGCCGGAGAAAAGGCCGGCGCGCAGGCCGCGTACTTCGGCAAGCACGTGGCCATCATCGAGCGGGCGCCGTACCCGGGCGGGAGCTGTATCAACACCGGGACCGTCCCCAGCAAGACTCTGCGCGAGTCGGCGCTCTATTTTTCGGGATTGAAGCAGCGCGGCCTCTATGGCATTGACTACTCGCTGAAGGAAAACCTCACCGTTCAAGATTTCATGCACCACGAGCGCGCCGTGGTGGAAAGGGAGCGGCAGCGCATCCTGAAGAATCTCGAGCTGCACCACATCGCGCTCATCCGCGGACAGGCGGCATTTGAAGATGAGCACACTGTGGCCGTGACCGCTGCCGGCGGCACGCGGCGTCTGCGCGGTGACGTGATTCTCATCGCCACCGGCTCGAAGCCGCACCGCCCGCCGGAGATCGCCTTCGACGACGTTCGCGTCTTTGACTCGGATACGTTTCTACAGATGAGCAGGATTCCGCAGAGCCTCGCGGTCATCGGTGGCGGCGTGATCGGCTGTGAGTACGCTTCGATCTTCATGGCGCTCGGCGTCAAAGTGACGCTGGTGGATGGCCGCGACCGGCTTCTCCCTTTTCTCGACGCGGAAATTTCGGAGCGTTTACGCGAGCGCCTCGACGGGCTGGGGATGACTTTTCTTTTCAACGAGCGTACGGACAAAGTCGAACCGGCTGGGAACGGCGTCCGCCTGGTGATGAAGAGTGGTAAGAAACTTGAGGCCGAATCGGCGCTCTTTGCCGCCGGGCGCCGAGCCGCAGTGGACGGCCTGGCACTCGACAAGGCCGGTCTCGCCATCAATTCCCAGGGTCATGTCGAAGTGAACGGACACTATGCGACTAAGGTGCCGCACATCTATGCTGCCGGAGACGTCATCGGCTTTCCCGCTCTGGCCTCGACTTCGATGGAACAAGGGCGTGTCGCGGTTTGCCATGCTTTCGGTTTTAAATACAAACAGCGCATCGCGTCCATGCTGCCGATGGGCATTTACACTATCCCGGAGATTTCTGCCGCGGGCGAAAGTGAAGAATCCTGCAAGGAGAAGAAGCTGAATTACGCGGTGGGGCGCGCCCGCTATGCGAACAACACCCGCGGCCACATCATCGGAGACACCGCCGGCCTGCTAAAGCTGATTTTCGCAGCGGAAGACAAAAAGCTGCTCGGGGTGCAAATTATCGGAGAAAATGCCACGGAACTAATTCACATTGGGATGATGGCGCTCGACAACGGCCGGACAATTGATGAGTTCATCGAGCAGGTTTTCAACTATCCGACTCTCAGCGAGATGTACAAATACGCCGCTTACGACGGACTTGGCAATCTCTCCGGCCACAAGCTCCGCGAAGGCTAGCCTCGTGCGGCGCTCGGGAAGCGTCGCAGGCCTCGATTATAGGTTTGGAATCGTGGAACCATGAGAGGCGACTACCTGCCACCGGCCATCCAGTTTGACGAACACATCAGTGATGTGCCAGGTGATCCAATGCTCGCCCGATTCATCGCGGTAACGCACGCGCTCCCGGGCTTCCACCACTGCCGTATTGCCGTAGACGCGCACACGCGCGTCGTCAATGATGTTCTCCACCGACCGGTTTTTCCCAGCTCTGAACTCCGCCAGTTCTGAAGCTTTATCCGAGCCCACGGTGTCGAGCCAACCCCGCCAGTCAGGCGCAAGGGTGCGATCGATCACCTCAATTTGGCCTCTTGCGTAGGCCTGTCCCCAGGCGCGATCGATCTCTAAGATCTCCGCTTCGACACTTTGTGCTACAGGTGTCGAGCGCTCACCTGGTTTCGCCGGGAGAGTCAATTTCGCCCCACGCGTCGCGGGCGCTCGGACGGATTCCGCAGCCCCAGGCGTGGCGGGAAATTGTACACTTGCGGCGCCGGCCAGAAAAAGTACAGGGAGAATCAGAATTTTGGACATGGTCACCTCTGCGCTCGAATTTGGTGGACCTGATGCAGAAGTATATCCCCAGGAACGGCCGCATTTCCGGCTCTTACTTTGGCGCGGACATCAGGAAGACAAATCCATCAACGATATAATGGACTTTGCCTTCACCCACGGAAACGGGTTGCACAGTTTCAGCACGGACCTTCTTGATCGCGGCCGCCAGCTTCGGCAATTGCAAAGGATCGTCCACGGGAACGTTGTGGGAGGGAAGGAGCAGGTGAAGTTGAAGCGCCATCGCTGCGATTCGCTCAATGGAATGCATGTAGGCGTCGAGATCCGTTTCGGGCCGGTACAGCCAGATTGGCCCCGCGTAGAAACTATCTCCGGTAAAAAGCAGTCCGTTCTTGCGGTCCAGCAGACAGATCGCATCGGGCGTATGCCCTGGAGTAGAGATCACCTGAAGCACACGGCCGCCAAGATCGACCGTGTCGCCATCGTGAATCCAGCGAGTGATGTGAAAGGGACGCGTGGAGTACGATTTCGCATCAAATCCCGCGGGCAACTGGCCACAGATCGAATTCGGAGTAAGCTCGGCCTGCGCATCGACACTGGATCCCTTCGCGTTGATTCGTGTGAAATCGGTATCCATGCCATAGATTTCACTGAATTCCCAGTTGCCGCCAACATGATCATTGTGCGTATGCGAATTCAGCACAACAATCGGCACAGTCGTAAGCGACAGGACCACGCGCTTGATATCGCCGATGCCCATACCGGTATCGAACATGGCGGCGCGCTTCTCGCCCACGATCAGGTAGGAGATCACTTCCTCAAATTGATGCGGCTCGTAAATCGCGAACACTCCCGGTGCGACGCGGTAAACCTCGAACCAAGGATCGGCGGACGGCACGCGCTCAAGCTGCTTGTATTGCGGGCGGGGGAGTTGCCGGCACCAGTCGGGTGTCAGGGAGCTGTTGTTCGATTGCGCGCGAACGGATGGCGCAGCAATCGTTACCGCGAATAGCGCGGCGGTGATCCAGCTCGCACTGTTTTTCCTGCCCATGTGCATGAATTGGACATTATAGCCGGGAGTTCCACTCTAATATCCCGGCCGGCTTGGAAGTGGACGACGCGGCGACCCCACTCACCTGATCGGTGGGGTTACCTGCCGCGCATGTCCTGGGATTGGTTGGAACAACCACCACTGGTAGAATAAATGACAGCAAGCAGCGCGCCCGTAGCTCAGTTGGATAGAGCGTCTGCCTTCTAAGCAGAGGGTCGGGGGTTCGAATCCCTCCGGGCGCGCCACCTTTTATTGGGGTCCAGCCCGGACACATGGGTTACAGAACGTACCGGCTACATGGGTAACAACCTCGGGCCGAACGGGTTGTCAAGAGGTTCCAGCACCCGGGTATCAAGATCGAAGTAGCCCAGATCATAATCCATAAAACTGACCAGC
>JBGPJC010000041.1:0-30484 GCA_041485165.1 Terriglobia bacterium
TAGACGAAGCTGTTCCGGACCGTGGTCCAAAAGACCCCATCCTTCGTCACCAGATCTACATAGTTTTTCAAGCCGATAAATTTCACCTGAGACCAAGGCATTCCGATCTGCTTATTGGTTAGGCTCATCCAGACGCCCCAGGCGAACGGATAGGCGACGAAGAAGAAGATGAGGAAAGCGGCCGGCGTCATCAGGAGATAGCCAAGCACGTTAGGCCGCTCCAACAGAGCCAGAGTGGCCTTGTGCCAGGCTTTGGTCGAGACCCCTGTTAGCTGATCAGGATGCGATTCTTTACCCATGCCGAACTAGGGATAGGATTCCCGCTGCGTCAGGCACCGTAGATGGACTTGAGTTGCCCCTCCCCCCACTTCAACGACTCCTCTGGAGTCATCTTGCCTGTGGCAAGATTTGCCAGCATATCAATGAGGACATAATTCTGCACCACGCGGGCAGCATTGGCGTCTGCGCTCCCTTTCCAGCCGACGTGCTGTGCCTCGAGGAGATGGTCTCGGTAGGGCTTGAGCGCTGGGAACATGTCCCACATGGCATCTTTCAGGTAAGCCTTCAGCGGCGCGGCCTGATAGGCTTGGCCACGACGCAGATATTTCGTGAATTGCTCCTTCTCCATCAGCCAGCGGATGAACTCCTTGGCTATGTCCGCGTTTTTTGAGTATTTGGCGATCGCGAGCTGTTGGCTGTAATGGTAGTGGAAGACGCCCGCTGGACCCGCAGGATTCGCCACATGCAGGATGTCGTTCACGAGCGGATCGCCTTTTTCGTCGAGGATGACCTGATTCGAAGCCGTGAGGTAGATGCTGGGCGCATTGTTGGTTGCGGTGATCGCGCCCGATAGGAAGGCGCGGTTGTTGCTGGAGTCGTCCCACCCCGCGCCTGCCGGATCCATAGCATCGTCCCATAACGCCTTAAAAAACTTTAGGGCCTCGAGAGCCTGCTTGCTAGCGATGACCACGCCGCCCTTCTCGTCCCGTTCGGCGACGCCGAAGCTCCAGAGAAAAGGATAGGTGAAGTCGACTGCATCGCCAAACGTGTGACCGACCGTCTGGCCGATTGGATGTCCATTGGCCTTCCACTTTTTCCCCTCGCGTCGCAGCTCCTCCCATGTCTTGGGCCAGGACGTGGTGCCCGCAGCCTTCATGTACGAAGCGCGCACGACGTAAATATTCGGAACGATCGTGTGAGGGACCGCAGTGAACCTTCCGTTGAGCATCGCATCAGCCTTGGCGTAGTCGACGTACCCGCCATACTTGGACTCGAGCGCCGTGCAGATCTCCGTGACGTCGACGAGGGAATCCCCGTACTGGTTCTGCCAGTTGTGGAAGAACTGAATGATATCCGGCCCTTGTTTGCTCTCGATGGCGGCGGCAGCTCGGGCAGGAATATCATTGGCATTGATCTGTTCGATCTTGACCTTGACTTTGCTCTGTTTGCCCCACTCCTCCCCCTGGCGTAGGATCTCGACATCCGCGGGTGGGGAGAAGTTTTTCCAGAGCAGAAAATGTAGCGACCTCTCCTGCGCGTAAACCGGTGCCTGGTGCGAGACTAGGATGCCCTCAATCCCGGTCCCGACCGCGGCCACTCCGCCGGCGATGCCGGCCATTTTGACAAAATCGCGCCGCGTGATTCCTCGCTTGCCGGATACTTTCTTAGCCATCACACTCCTCCTGGCGAGCCCAAGCAGCCCTTTGACGCCTCTATCAACCCAGATCCATGTACAAGAGACGGAACTTTCGAGCAGACTCTATACAAACGGGTGCAGGAGTGTCAACAGGCCGACGCTCCAGGACGCCGAGACCGGCACCAAAACGAAACTAGATGATTGCCTCTTCTGTCTGCGAGTCGAAGAAGTGGATCCGTTCAGGAACAAAGGCAAGCCGAATCTTTTCGTGATGCCTGGCGCGGCACGAAGAGTCCACTCGAGCGACCAATAACTGCTGGCCCACGCGCACGTCCAAAAGAATTTCTGAGCCAAGCGGCTCGACCACCTCGACCACGGTCTCAAAGGATACTTTACCGGAGCTCCCCGGATTGTCCTCACGGAGGTCTTCGGGACGGATGCCAAGGGTGACCTTCTGCGCCGTGTAGGATGCCAGTCGCCGAGATCGTTCAGCAGGAACAGGCACGCGAATCCCGGTGGTCTCGGCGTAGAACTCCCCGTGGACCTCCGCTATGGAGGCATCGATAAAATTCATGGCCGGCGAGCCAATGAAGCCCGCTACAAACTTGTTCCGAGGCTGCGAGTAGACCTCTAGGGGTTCGCCGATCTGCTGGATGTTGCCATCCTTCATCACCACGACCCGGTCTCCCAGCGTCATGGCCTCCATCTGGTCATGGGTCACATAAATCACCGTGGACTGGAGGCTATCGTGCAATCGCTTGAGCTCCACGCGCATCTGAGCTCTCAGCTTGGCATCGAGGTTAGAAAGGGGTTCATCGAAAAGGAAAACCTGTGGATGACGAACAATAGCTCGTCCTACCGCTACGCGTTGCCGTTCGCCTCCGGAGAGCTGCCGCGGTTTTCGCCTAAGAAGGTCCTGAATCCCCAATATCTCGGCCGCCTCTCGAACACGTTTCTCGATCTCGACTCTGGAAAACTTCCTCATTTTAAGGCCAAAGGCCATGTTATCGAAAACAGTCATATGGGGATATAGGGCATAGTTTTGAAAGACCATGGCGATATCACGGTCTCTGGGCGGCAAGTCGTTCACCAAACGATCGCCAATGAAGATTTTCCCAGACGTGATTTCTTCGAGTCCGGCGATCATTCGTAGCGTAGTAGATTTTCCACAGCCGGATGGACCCACCAAGACCATGAACTCTCTGTCCTGTATGGTGAGAGACACGTCCTTCACCACGTGGGTCTCACCAAATGCTTTGTTTAGGTTTTCTAACGTGACCCTTGCCACTCCAGCGCTCCCTCCATGCCTCTCCGGGCAAAAGGGCATCCTAGCACTGCAATTCTCCGCGGGTCAATCCGCTGGGGTTTGTGGAAGAGCCTACTCACATCGTATCCCCCTAGCGCGGCTCAAATGTCTGAGCCCGAAGCGGCGGTTGGAGATCGCCGCCCGGCTGGGGGGAAAGCCGGGCGGCGCGCGGCCAGCTTTCCGCGCGGCTGGAGAAGGCGCACCTGGCTGATTCCCAAAAAGATATCTTGACTTTATGGCGCCTGATTGAGTATCAAGTCGCAACAAAGGGGGTGCGGGGTGAGCCGCATGGCTGCTCTCCTTCGCGCTTAGTCTTCAGCGACTAGATGAGAAGATTTTTCAGGGAGGGTCAGTGATGAGAAAGCAGAGTTTGTTAGTTCTTCTGCTGGGCGCGGTAGTTCTATTTGCCGTAACTGTTTCAGTGAGCGCGCAGCAGAACGATAAACCAAAGGCCACGGCGAGCCCGCTCGTTCGCCTGCTGCAAAGCAAAGGGATACTTACTGCCGAGGAAGTAGCTGAGGTGAGCCAGGCTTCCACCTCAGGGGAAGCCGATCTGCGGCTGGCCCAGCTTCTGTTCACTAAGGGGGTTATCAGCAAGGAGGATTACGAGCAGGCTGTCGGCGGCTCGATCGTCTCCGTATCTTCGGGGGGCGCGAATGGCGCGACGTTGATCCCAGCCGTGCTGCGAACTCCCGCCGGCTCCCCCGGCCCTGGGACCAGCGCCCCGGAACCGGATAAGCCCGCGGCGCCAAAAGTGATCCCGGCCATCGCACCAATCCGGGTGTTCCCGGTGGACACGCCCAAGCGCGAGGGCATCATTCCGGACTTCAAACTCGGCCCGGTGCGCGTGAAGCCCTACGGCTTCTTTAAAACCAGCATGGTTTATGACTCCTCGTCGCAACAGGGCAACGATTTCCCGCTGCCCGGCTTCCTCGGCGACACCGGCCCGGACGCGGGCCAGGAGTTCCACATCAAGGCGCGCGCGCTGCGAATCGGATCCAACTTCGAGTGGCTGGACATTTCCCCGAAGCTCGCCCTCACAGCGCGCGTCGAATTTGACTTCGAGGGCAATTTCGAGCGGGCGTCCAACCGCAACATCTCCAGCATCCGCTCCACTGCTATTAGCATCCGTTTGGGCTGGGCGCGTCTCGATTACCACGCTACCAAGGAGACCGCGGTATTCGCTCTGGCGGGGCAGGACTGGACTCCTTTCGGTTCCTCGACCTTGCCACCTCTCTTCGAAACCACCGGCCTGGGCGTCGGGTTCGGCTCGCTCTATGAGCGCCTGCCGCAATTCCGCTTCGGTCTTACACACGACTTCGGTGCGTTCAAATTGCAGCCGGAGATCGCCATCGTCATGCCGTCGTACGGCAACCTGCCTGCGAACTTGTTCGCCAACACCGGTGCGCCGACCACGAGTGCGCTGACCGCTGCCACTACTAACGTGACCACTGGCGTGGAGAACCAACTGGCCTTTGGTGAACGGCAAGGCGCCGATTCAGGACGCCCTGAAGTGCAGGGCCGCATCGCCCTGCAGTTCCAGGTTGACAAGGCTAAGGGTGTCGCACCGGCACAGATCATCGTCAGCTTCATGGAAGGCGAGCGCACAGCAATCGTCCCCAAGGCGAATATCCCCTTGTTGACGGCGTGCGTGCCCGTGCCTCCCGCCGTTTCGTGCGGGCTCCCTGCGAACACCTTCCAGGCCATCTTCCCGTTCGGCGTGAAAACGAACAGCAGCCGTTGGGGGGCCTCCGGCGAGGTGCAGATCCCCACACGGTACGTCACGCTGATCGCCAAAATGTACACTGGCTCAGACCTGCGCTTCTATTTCGCCGGCCAGTTGCTCTCCAATTACAATGACGTGCAGGGCTTGCGCACCCAGAACGCGGCAGGTGCCTTGGTGACCGGCTCGATCACGGGACCGTCGATTGACGGATCCTCCCTGGTGGCCTTCGGCATCGACGCCGGCGGCAACGTGAGGATTGCTCCGCAACGCCCGGTCCGTGCACAGGGCGGCTTCGTCAACCTCGGGTTTCCGCTCGGGCGGCTGGTCGGTGCGAACCCCGATGGCCGCAACGCCGGGTGGCAGCTCTATCTGCATTACGGGATAGACTTCGCCAAGGTGCGAGACCTCCGCCGGTTGGCAGGCACGGCCGGCATCCGCGAAAAGAGCGACGTGATGGCGGTGACCCTGCAGTACAAGCTGAACAACTGGGTCAGCTTCGTCGTCGAACAATCGCAATATCGCACCCGGGCAATCCCCGGCTCAGTCAGCCTCCCGCTCTTCCGCGGTATTCCCAGCCGCGAGGCCAAGGACAGCCGCACGGAAATCGGAACGCTCTTTACGTTTTGACGAGCGCGGGGCGCAGCCTCCTTTAGGCTGCGCCCCTGCTCTGTCACAGAGGGTGCTTGACAATCGAACTTTGAGCGAGTATCTACGTGCCAAATCTGGAGCCGTGCCGGGTTCCAGGGGGGAGTCTCAGACGGTCGGTCGACACGGTGCCCGCCACAGGTGTATATCCCGCGACGGGCGTCTTCCAACCAGGGTGACGAACAGATGGGAAAAGGTCAGCGAGCGGACACGACGAAGAGCTCGCGAGACCTCACGCCTAGCGAGGGGGGAGGAGATTGAACATGGCAACATCATCGGTCGGAGAAGAATCTATCAGCAGATGGTGGCGGGTGGTCGGCGGGATGTCTATGAACCTGGCCCTGGGCTCTCTTTATGCCTGGAGCGTGTTCGTAGCTCCGCTCGAAAAAGAGTTCGGGTGGAAGCGGGCGCAAACTTCCGACGTGTTCACCATCGCCGTAGTTGTGTTCGCGCTTTCTTTCATTCTGGCCGGACGGCTCCAGGATAAACTCGGACCTTTCCGGATTTCCATCATTGGCGGCTTGCTGGTCAGCGTCGGGTTCTTCCTTTGCTCTTACACCACCAGCCTGAACTATCTCTTTGTTTGCTTTGGCGTGCTGGGCGGGGTCGGCAACGGCTTCGGCTACGCCACGCCGATTCCGGTGATGGCCAAGTGGTTCCCCGACCGGCGCGGCCTGGCGGTAGGGCTGGCGGTGGCAGGGTACGGCGGCGGCTCGGCCATATTCGGCCCGCTCTCCAATCTCTACCTGATCCCGACATATGGTTGGCGGACGACTTTCCAGATCTTGGGAGGCATCTTCATCGTCATGACCATGGTGGGAGCGTTTCTGCTCAAGAATCCGCCCGCGGGTTACCGGCCAGCCGGATGGACGCCAGCGCCAGCTTCCAAGGCCGCGGCAACTACCTATGACTTCAGCCCGGGCGAGGTGGTGGCCACGCCGACTTTCTACTTCATGTGGATCGCCTACGCCCTCGGCGCCTCAGCGGGCCTGATGGTGATCAGCCAGCTGGTTCCGTTTGCCAAGAGCCAGGGTGTCTCGAGTGCAGCGTTGGCCACGATGGGCCTGGTTGTGGGGGCCATCGCCAACGCCAGCGGCCGGATCCTTTCTGGCTGGTTGTCCGATGCGCTCGGTCGCCTTAACGTCTTACGATTGATGATCGGCATTTCGGCCGTGGCCATGCCCATCCTCTATCGCGTGGGTGGCAATGTCGCGCTCCTGTACTGCGCGGTGTTCGTGGTGTACTGGTGCTATGGCACGCAACTCTCGGTGAACGCCTCCACCACCTCTGACTTCTGGGGAACGAAGAATGCGGGTATCAACTACGGCTTGCTGTTCACGTCATGGGGCGTGGCAGGCATCATCGGCCCCAGGATCGGCGGCATGATGTTCGACAAGTACAAGAACTACGAGTACGCCTTCTACTTGGCAGCAGCCTTGGCGGGGGTCGCCCTGCTTTGCGAACTGCTGGCCAAGCGTCCCGAGGTGCCATCTGGGGCCAATGTGGCAAAGGCAGCGGCCTAGCCGCCTCTGGGCGACGCGATAGACAAACCGGTGGCGGAGTTCTTGCCTGGAACCGAAGGCCACTCCGCCGCGAATTCTTGGGTCTCGCGGGACCAGGCCAGTGTTGTGAGTGTATCGTCGCCGCAAAGCCCGAGGGTGAATGTCCGGCTCGCGGAGACGAAGCCCGCGACGAGATCAAGGGCCTTGTTCCGGAAATTTACGTTTTCCTGAAACCCGGCGCCTCCGCGACCCTACCGGTGGCCGCGAAGGTGACCGCGACAGTCGAGACCATGATTGGCGAGAGCGCCCGGCCGAAGCGCGTGCACATCGTCCCCGGCATGCCCAAAACCCACTCGGGGAAAACTATGCGGCGAGTCCTGGCCTCCATCTCCAACACCAGGGACACCGGCGACGTCACCACGCTGGTCAACCACGACGTGATCGAGCAGATCCGTAAGTTGGCGCAGGGGCAGGCCGCCCTGGATATGAGGGAAGGCCCGGAGGACTTGAATCGATTCAGCGAAGCTAAGGATAGTGCCGCGGCGCGCGTGAGGCCGCAATCGTACGAAGGAGGTAAGTCAAAATGAAGGCGAAGAAAGGCCGCAAGGTCACCAGACGAGACTTTCTCAAGAAAACCGGGACCGGCGCTCTGGCGGCCGGACTGGGTCCATATTTCCTTTTCCCGGAAGCGGCGCAGGCGCAGCAGAAGACGCTGAAGATCCTGCAGTGGAGCCACTTCGTCCCCGCTTGGGACACGTGGTTCAACAATACCTACACGAAAGAATGGGGTCAGAAGAACAACACCAACGTGATCGTGGACAACATCAACCTGCAGGAGCTCAAGACGCGGGCCGCGTCTGAGATCTCGGCAAAGAAGGGCCACGATCTCTTCATGTTACTTTCCCCGCCGGCGTCCTACGAGCCGCAGGTGATCGACATGTCCCACGTCTACCAGGAGGTGGAAAAAAAGCACGGGAAGAAGATTGATCTCGCGCACAAATCCACCTACAACCCGAAGACCAAGAAGTATTTCGCGTTTTCGGACGCCTACACGCCCGATCCGGGCAACTGGCACTTGGACTGGTGGACTGAGGCCGGCTATCCCAACGGGCCCGATACCTACGATGATCTGCGCGCCGGCGCGAAGAAGATTCGCGATAAGACCGGCCACCCGTGCGGCCTGGGACTTTCGCAGGAGCTCGACACCAGCATGGCCATGCGCGCGCTGCTGTGGTCTTTTGGCGGCGCGGAGCAGGACGTGGAGGGCAATGTCACCATCAATTCCAAGAACACCATTGAAGCGCTGAAGTACATGAAGGCGCTGTACCAGGAGTCAGAAACTGCCGAAGTGTTCACCTGGACGCCGCCCTCCAACAACCAGGCCATGCTTGCCGGTCGCGTCTCCTTCGTTGCCAACGCCATCTCCATCACCCGCCAGGCAGAGAGAGATAAAATGCCGATCGAGAACAAGATCATGGTGAGCCAGGCGCTGAAAGGCCCGGTGCGGCGTATCGCCGCCGAACACGTGATGAACTGCTACGTGATCTGGGAATTCGCCGAAAATAAGGAAGGCGCGCAGCAGTTCCTGATCGACTACATGGACCACTTCCACGACGGCTTCGTCGCCGGGCAGTTCTACAACTTCCCCTGCTTCCCCAAGACGGTGCCGGACCTGAAGAAAGAGATTGCCAACGATTCGCGCGCGCATCCCCCGGACAAGTACAAGGTCCTGGGGAACGTCCTGGAGTGGGCCACCAATGTGGGCTATCCGGGATACGCTTCGGCGGGCATAGACGAAGCGTTTACGACCTGGGTGCTCCCCACCATGTTCGCGAAGGTCGCCCGCGGGGATGAAACAGCGGAGAACGCGGCTAAGGCCGCTGAAGATGAATACAAGCGGATCTTCGAGCGCCGCAAAGCGGGGTAATCCAGGGAAGCAATGGCGGTCGTCGAAACCAGGAATCTGACCAAGGTTTTCAAACAGGGTGAACTGGGAGCAGTCAACAACGTAAGTCTGGAAACGCGCGAGGGAGAGTTCCTGGTCTTCCTGGGACCTTCGGGTTCCGGGAAGACCACTCTCCTGCGCATGATTGCCGGCCTGGAGACGCCGACCTCCGGCGAGATCCTCATCGGCGGCAAAGTCGTCAACGACCTCTCTCCCCGCGAACGGCGAATCGCCATGGTGTTCCAGAACTATGCTCTGTATCCGCATCTGTCCGTCTACAAGAACATCGCCTTCCCTCTCAAGGCCCAAAAAGTCCCGAGAGATCTGCATCGCAAGAAGGTCGAATGGGCCTCCGGGCTGCTGGGGATTGGCCACCTGCTCGAACGCAAACCCCGGGAACTCTCCGGGGGTGAGCGGCAGCGAGTGGCCCTGGCCCGCGCGATTGTGCGCGAGCCGGCGGTATTCCTGCTGGACGAGCCGCTTTCCAATCTGGACGCCAAGTTGCGCGCCTCTGCGCGCGAGGAACTGGAGCAGTTCCACAAAAACGTCGGGACGACGACAATTTACGTGACCCACGATCAGATCGAAGCCATGGCTCTGGGCGACCGCGTGGTGGTGCTGCACCAGGGCGTGGTGCGGCAGATTGGAACGCCAAAAGAGGTCTATGAGGAACCCGCCGACACATTTGTGGCCACCTTTCTTGGCTCGCCGCCGATGAACCTGCTCGAATTTTCGGAAGTCATCATCGGATTCCGCCCGGAGAGCTTTCTGCCATCCGAACTGATCTCTGCCGACAAGCAGGTAAAGTTTCGTTACAAGATCAACTACCTGGAGTATCTGGGTGCGGAGCGAGTCCTCTACGGCACTCTGGAAGGCAGCCACTTCGAGTCCAAGGAGATCATCTCGCGCCTGTCGTGGACCATGTCCGCCAGCTATGCAGTGGGCTCGGTGCACGACTTTGCGGTGGCCGAGGCGGATCTGCGCTTCTTCGATCGCGGCACGGGGAAACGGGCAGGGGCGAGGCCGCTTCCGTGGCAGTAGGCCGGCCCAAGATCAAATCCATCGGGGCGGCGGAGAGCCCGCTCCTGGGCGCTGCCATGTTCGGCCCGGCGATTCTTTACATCGTACTGCTGATTGGGGCGCCGTTCGCGCTGGCCGTCTTCTATGCCTTCAGTGATGCCCGCATCGGAAGCACGACACTGCATTTTGCCGGTCTGGAAAACTTCCGCAGCATTCTCCAGAGCCCCGGTTTTCACATGGCGCTGAAGAATTCCATCGTGTTTACGATCTGCGCGCAGGCGATTGTCGTGGTCTGTTCGACCACGCTCTCGATCGCTCTGGAAAAAAAGTTTCGCGGCCGCGGTCTGGTGCGCTTCCTGATTCTGCTGCCGTGGGTGGCGCCGGTTTCGCTGGGCTCTATCGGGTGGAAATGGATCCTGGATTCCATCTACAGCGTGATCACCTGGGTGCTGGTGTGGCTCCATATCTTCAAGCCATACGATGCGCCGATGTGGCTGGGCGAGCCACACCTGGCCATGGCCTCGGTGATTCTCGTTCATTGCTGGCGGCTGATTCCCTTCTCCACGGTAGTCATGCTGGCCGGCAGCGGCGCTATTCCCAAAGAGATCCCTGAGGCGGCAGCGATTGACGGCGCGGGTTTCTGGCGAACGCTGTTTCAGATCAAGATCCCCATGATGCTGCCCATCATCAATGTCGCTGTGCTGTTCGGGACTATTTTCACCTTCACGGACATGACCGTGGTCTACATACTGACCGCGGGCGGGCCATTTGATTCCACGCAGACCCTGCCGTCGCTGGCCTTCGCTACCGGAATTCAGGGCAGCGACCTTGCCGCAGGGGCCGCGATTTCGCTGTTCCTGGTCCCGGTGCTGGTAGCGGTCGCGTACTTCATGCTCCGCATGGCGCATCGCGCGGAGGTGGTGTGATGAAGAGGGCGGACTTGCGCAAGCTTGGCGCCAGGATCGTGCATCGGACGGTGCTTCTCGTCTTTACGGTGTTGCTGGCCTTCCCGTTCTACTGGATGCTGATCGCGACATTCAAGCAGAACCTCGATCTCTATACGGTGGAAAACAACCCGTTCATCTTTAATGCCAAGCCCACCCTGGACAACCTGCATCTGCTCTTTTATGAAACCGGGTATGTGCGCTGGCTCGGCAATACCGCGCTGGTGGGCGTAATCGTGGTGGCCATCACGCTGCTTCTGGCACTGCCCGCCGCGTACGCGCTGGCCCGCCTGACCGGCCGCTGGGGACAGCGGTTGGGCATCGGGATCTTTCTCACTTATCTGGTTCCTCCGACCCTGCTTTTTATTCCATTGTCTCGAGTCGTGGCTGTTTTGGGTTTGCAGGACACGATATGGTCGGTGGTGCTGGTGTACCCCAGCTTCACCGTTCCTTTTTCCATCTGGCTGCTCATGGCCTTCTTCAAGTCGATCCCCAAAGAGCTGGAAGATGCGGCCATGGTGGACGGGCTCACGCGCTTCGGGGCCTTCGTGAAGATGGTGATCCCCATCTCCACCTCCGGCATTTTGACCGTGGTGATCTTCACATTCACGCTGGTGACCCAGGAATTTGTTTACGCCTTGACGTTCATTTCTCCGGAATCCAACCAGATGGTCGGAGTCGGAATTCCCATTTTCCTGGTCCGTGGCGACGTCTATTTCTGGGGTTCGCTGATGGCCGCGTGCCTGATCGCCAGCCTGCCGATCGCGTTTCTCTACAACCTGTTCCTCGACCGGTTTATCGCCGGGTTTACGGTCGGCGCGGTGAAGTAGGTGCGCTGGCGGCGGGTTGCCGGGAGCTGCTAGGGCCGGCGATGTGGGAAGTGCGAGAGCTGCGCGACTGTAGCCGGGGCGCATGAACTCCTGCTTGACAGCTAGCCAAAAAAGGACTATTTCATAACTCAGTTTGCAGCTTGGGTTTGCGCGGCTAGCGTTCCGAGGGGGAGGTTCCAGCCCTATGAGTCCTACCCGAAGAGATTTCCTGAAGTTTGGCACCGTTGGCGGGATTGGTGCGTCCATTTTCGGGTTCGACCTGGCGCCGGCCCTCGCCCAGGTGCGCGAGCTGAAGATCGCGCGCACCACGGAGACGCGCTCCACGTGTCCCTACTGCGCGGTGAGCTGCGGCGTGATCATCCACACGCTGGGAGACAAGTCGCGCAACGTCAAGTCCACGGTGGTCCATGTGGAAGGCGACCCGGATCACCCCATCAACCAGGGAACGCTTTGTCCCAAGGGCATCACCCTGAAGCAGAACATCGTCAACGACCTGCGCCTTACTCATGTGATGTACCGCGCCGCGGGGAAAAGCGAGTGGGAAGCCAAGCCCTGGGATTGGGCCATTGACCGCATCGCCCACCTGGTGAAAGAGACCCGCGACGCGAAGCTGGTGGAAAAGGACGCGCAGGGACACACCATCAACGCGCTGACCGCAATGGGCGTGATCGGCGGCTGCACCGACGCAGACGAGGTGAATTACCTGCTGGTCAAAGCCTTCCGGGCCGGGCTGGGCATTGTGCCCATGGAACAACAGGCCCGTATATGACACGGCCCCACGGTGGCCAGTCTGGCCGCCACATTCGGACGGGGGGCAATGACCAACGGCTGGACGGACATCCGCAATGCGGATGTGGTCCTGGCCATGGGCGGCAACCCCGCTGAGAACCATCCCGTGGGCTTCCGGTTCGTCATGGAGGCCAAACGCAACCGCAACGCCAAGCTGGTTTCTGTAGACCCACGATTCAACCGCACCTCCGCGGTCGCTGACAGCTTTACGCAGATCCGCACGGGCACGGACATCGCCTTCCTGGGCGGCACGATCAACTACGCGCTGCAGCACAACCGCATCCACGAAGAGTACGTCCGCATGTTCACCAACGCGACTTTCCTGGTGCGGGAGGACTACTCGTTCAACGAGGCCGAGGGCCTGTTCTCCGGCTGGAACCCGGAGAAAAAGAGCTACGACAAGACGAGCTGGAATTACGAGCTGGACGCCAAGGGGTTTGCCAAGACCGACCCGACCATGCAGCACCCGCGCTCCGTTTTCCAGGCGATGAAGAAGTTCTATGCGCGCTACACGCCGGAGGCCGTGGCCAACATCTGCGGGTGCAGCAAGGAAGACTTCGTCAAGGCCGCGGAGCTGATCACCTCGACCTACCCGGCCAACAAAGTAGGCACGATCTTGTACGCGCTGGGGTGGACGCACCACAGCTTCTCGGTGCAGCTCATCCACGCCGCGGCGATGCTCCAGCTCCTGCTCGGCAACATCGGCCGGGCCGGCGGCGGGCTGAACGCTCTGCGCGGGCACGCCAATATCCAGGGCGGCACGGATTGCGGCATGGCCTACCACAACCTGCCGGGATACATCGCCATTCAGAAGGCCGACCACGATTCGCTCAAGAAGTACCTCGAGACGATCACGCCCAAGCCGTTGCAGCAGAATTCGATGAACTTCTGGAGCAACACCGACCGCTTCGTCATCAGCCAGATGAAGGCGTACTACGGCAAGGCGGCCACGGCAAAGAACGAGTTCGGCTACCAGTGGCACCCCAAGCTGCCGCAGACCCCCGCCGGCACGTATGAGAACTGGAGCTGGGCCTTCATCTTCGACCACATGCAGAACGGGAAGATGGATGGCTTAATCTCCTTCGGGATGAACCCGGTGTGCAACGGCCCGAACACCAAGAAGGTCATCAGCGGCCTGGCCAAGCTGAAGTGGCTGGTGGTGGTGGAATGCTTCGAACAGGAAACCGCCGCTTTCTGGAAGCCGGACATCCTGGCGGAAATCGGAAAGAAGCCGCAGGATGTGGCCACCGAAGTCTTCATGCTCCCGGCCGCCAATTTCGCGGAGAAGGACGGCGCCTTCGTCAACTCCGCGCGATGGATCCAGTGGAAATGGAAAGCGGCCGATCCGCCGGGAGAAGCCAAGGCCGACCAGGAAATCATCGCGCGGATTTTCTTGAAGGTCCGCGAACTCTACGCCAAGGATGGCGGCAAGTTCCCCGATCCGGTGATGAACCTGAACTGGTGGTACAGCAACGCGGCCAGCCCCTCGCTCACGGAAGTATGCAAGGAGATCAACGGCTGGGCAGTCGAGGACCTGAAGGATGAGAAGGATCCCAAGACAATTGTCCTGAAAGCCGGGCAGCAGCTCGGGAAATTCCTCGATACCCGCGCCGACGGCTCGACGCTCTCCGGCAACTGGCTTTACATCGGCATGTACACTGAGGCCGGAAACCTGACCCAGCGGCGAAACAACGCTGACCCCAGCGGCATGGGGCGCTATTCGGAGTGGACCTTCAACTGGCCGGCCAACCGCCGCGTCATGTACAACCGCTGCTCCGCCGACGCCCAAGGCAAGCCCTGGGACGCGACGCGTCCGGGCATCGCCTGGAACGGCGAGAAGTGGGTGGGAGATGTCCCCGACTACAAGGTGGACAGCCCGCCCGAGGCTGGGCTGGGCGCCTTCATCATGCTGCCGGAAGGCGTGGCCCGTTTGTTCATCCCCGGACAATTCGTCGAGGGGCCCTTCCCCGAGCACTACGAGCCGGTCGAGTCTCCGGTCGCCAACCCGCTCCATCCCAAGCAGAGTTCCAACCCGTTGGTCAGGCCATTCAAGACCGAGTGGGACAAATTCGGCAAGGCGGAGGAATTCCCCATCGCCTGCACCACGTATCGCCTGACCGAGCATTTCCACTACTGGACCAAGAACAACGCGTACAACATGCAGTTGCAACCGGAGTTCTTTGTCGAGATCCCCGAAGAGCTGGCGAAAGAGAAGGGGATCGCCAACGGCGACAAGGTCCGCGTGACCTCGGCCCGCGCCTCGATCGAAGGCAAGGCCATGGTCACCAAGCGCATCAAGGCGATGACCGTGGCCGGCAAAACGGTCTACCAGATCGGCTTCCCCATCCACTGGGGCTTCCTGGGCCGCGGGCAGCAGAAAGGCACGCTGGCCAACCTGATGACGCCGCCGATTGTCGACCCCAACTCATTCGCTCCGGAATACAAAGGCTTCCTCGTGAAGCTGGAAAAGGCATAGGGGGGCGGCCATGGCGGGGAACACACTGGATCTGAAAAGAGTTTCCGCAAGCACCACGCCGCCTCCGGGCGTCCGCACGACGCCCACGGTCTCGAAACTGATAGACACCAGCACCTGCATCGGTTGCAAAGCGTGCGAAGTGGCCTGCCAAGAATGGAACGACCTGCCGCCGGAAACTACCGTGCAGTTGGGCACCTACCAGACCATGCCGGATACCTCACCCAACTTCTGGAACCTGATCCGCTTCAACGAGCACCAGACGGACACAGGCTTCCACTGGCTGATGCGCAAGGACCAGTGCATGCACTGCGCCGACCCCGGCTGCCTGGAAGCCTGCCCCGCCCCCGGGGCCATCGTCCAGTATGAGAACGGCATCGTGGACTTCCAGCAGGAGAACTGTATCGGCTGCGGCTACTGCATCACCGGCTGCCCGTTCGACATCCCCAAGTTCAATACCAAGACGAAAAAGGTCTACAAGTGCACGCTGTGCACGGATCGCGTTGCCGTAGGCCTCGAGCCGGCCTGCATCAAGGCCTGCCCGACCAGTTGCCTGCAGTTCGGGACCAAGGATGCGATGCTCGGCATAGCCAAGAAACGCGTTGACCAGCTCAAGGCCAACGGCTTCGATAAGGCGGCCATCTACGACCCGGAGGGTGTGGGCGGCACCGGCGTGGTGACCATCCTGTCCTTCGGCGACCAGCCCGAGCTCTACGGCTTGCCCAGGAACCCCACTATCCCGCTGACCGTGCGCCTGTGGAAATCGCCGCTGAAGTGGCTGGGGAATCTGGCCATCGTCGGCGGCATCGTGGGAACGTTTGTCCACTACCTGAAGTACGGGCCCAAGGAAGTTGACGGGGCTGGCCACTCCGGAAAAGAAGGAGGCGCGTGATGGCCGGAGAGCAAACTCTTGCGGGACACCGCGTCCTGCGCTACACGCTGACCGAGCGCATGGTCCACTGGGCGGCGGGATTCTCCTACATCTACCTTCTGATGACCGGGCTGGCCTTCTGGACGCCGTGGATGTTCTGGATGGCGGTGGTGCTGGGGGGCGGATCGGTCTCGCGCATGCTCCACCCCTGGGCGGGGCTGATCTACACCTGGTCGGTGTGGCGGATGTACGTCCTCTGGAATCAGGATATGCGCATCACCGAGGGCGATCGCAAGTGGATGCAAGTGGTCGGCGCGTATGCCCGCCATGAGCACGACAAGCTGCCGCCGGTGGATCGTTTCAACGCCGGGCAGAAATATTTGTTCTGGTTGATGTTCTGGGGCGGCTTCGCGCTCCTGCTCTCGGGTGTCGTCCTGTGGTTCCCCGAGTACATTCCCGGGAGCCTGGGGTTCCTGCGTTCTCTGGCCATCATCGTCCACCCCGTCGCCGCGCTTCTGACCATCGGCGGGTTCATCATCCACGTCTACATGGGGACGGCCGTGGTGCGCGGCGGGTTCAGCTCCGTCATCCGCGGAGAAGTCTCCGAGAACTGGGCCCGGGTCCATCATCCGCTTTGGCTCGCCCGGATTTCGGGGAATGCCCCTGCTAAGAAATAAACGCGCCACTTGGGACCAGAGAATCGCGCGGGCACGTGAGCTGGCGGAGATTTATCCGTTTGCCTCCGAGGGTCTCTCCTTTTACTCCCAGATCGCCGCTTTCCAGGGATCCATACACGCCGAGTTGGAGTTGGCTGGCCGCGTGCCGGACAGGGAAACGCCCTTTCAGGAATGCTTGGATGTCGCGGAGATTTCGTCCCGGATGCCCGCTCTGCTCGCCCTGGTGGGTCGCGCCGCGCCGCAGGCGCTGGCCGAGGCGGCCCAGCAGCTTGAGACCGAGGGGCCTTCCTATTGGGACTACCTGGCCTTGTCTTACTGGCAGACCGAAGGCCACTCCATCCCAGAAGCCCCCGAAGCGCACGTTTTCTTTGCCCGCGTTCTTCTGCAACCCTGGGCGGAATGCATCGCCAGCATGCGGGAAGACGGTCTGCCGCGTTTCAATCCTTCGCAGTGCCCCATCTGCGCCGGGAAACCTCAGGTGGGGGTGCTCCGCGAAGAGGGCCACGGCGCCAAGCGCTCGCTGGTCTGTTCGCTCTGCCACACGGAGTGGGACTACCGCCGGGTTATCTGTCCCGGATGCCAGGAAGAAGACTTCGATAAGCTCTATGCCTACACCGCCGAACAGTTCGAGCACATGCGCGTGGATGCCTGCGAATCGTGCCGGACCTACATGAACACTGTGGACTTGACGAAGAACGGGCTGGCCATTCCGGAAGTGGACGAGCTGGCGGCGATCCCCCTCGGCCTTTGGGCACAGGAAAAAGGCTACTCGAAGCTGCAGCTCAACCTTCTGGGAATGTAACCCGCAAGGGAGGCAAAAGTGTCAGCCAGCCCGGAAAGCAGCCTCTACGGTTTTCTGCTCGATACCTACGAGACGGAGACCCTGAAAACCCTCACCATCTGGAATGTATTCCCCGATTCGGCGATGGATTTCCGGCCGGCGCCGAAGTCACGCAGTGTCCTCGAGCAATTCGAGCATCAGGTGCAGTCGGAAGGCCGCTGGATGGTGGGCATGTTGGGGATTGATACCGGCGACCCCAACCCGGCGGAAAAAACCAAGCGCGGCTACATCGAGAAATATCGCGCCGACGCGCAGCGCCGCCTGGAAATCCTGCGAACCAAGCCGGACGCGTGGTGGAAGGAAGCCGCCACATTCTTCGAGATGAGCCGCTCGCGCGCCTGGATCTTTACCCGCCGCCTGAACCATTCGACACATCACCGCGGCCAGTTGATCGTCTACCTACGGCTACTGGGACTCCAGGTGCCCTCGGTCTACGGCCCCACGGCGGACACCGGCGGCCGGGTCATCTATTCCTTCTCCTAGCTGGGAAACTCCACAGTATCAGGCATGTAGAGGTCGAAGTGTGACCTCGCCTCGCCGCCTTGCAAGGTAGCTCGTCACAGGAAAATGTGACACATGTCACAGCGACCCGGAGAACGAGTCGCGATACTGACCCCAGATTCTGGGGATGCCGCCTCAGGACCCACTTGTTGATTGGTCCTCTTCCGGCCTCCAAAGGGGCGGGAACACTAGACCTGCCCCCGCCGGACAATCGGAGAGCCCGTGATGATCAGGCCAAAGGTCACTATTGACGGAAATGAAGCGGCCGCACACGTGGCCTACCATCTCAACGAGGTAATCGCCATCTACCCCATCACCCCTTCCTCGCCAATGGGGGAGTGGGCCGACCAGTGGTCTTCCGAGAAGAAAGCTAACCTGTGGGGCACAGTGCCGCGCGTGATCGAAATGCAGAGCGAAGGCGGCGCGGCTGGGACTTTGCATGGCGCGCTGCAGGCGGGTGCGCTGGCCACCACCTTTACCTCTTCCCAGGGCCTGCTGCTGATGATCCCCAACATGTACAAGATTGCCGGCGAGCTGACCAGCACAGTCTTCCACGTCGCAGCGCGGTCGCTGGCCGCGCAGGCGCTTTCCATCTTTGGCGATCATGGTGACGTGATGGCTGCCCGGGGCACCGGATTTGCGCTGCTGGCGTCGAACTCCGTGCAGGAAGCGATGGATGGCGCGCTGATCGCCCATGCCGCGGCGCTGGAAGCACGGGTGCCCTTCCTCCATTTCTTCGACGGGTTCCGGACCTCCCATGAAGTGTCCAAGATCGAGCAGCTCACCGCGCAAGACATGCGCGGCATGATTGACGACGATCTGGTGCGCGCGCACCGCGCCCGTGCTCTGTCGCCGGACCATCCTTTCATCCGCGGTACGGCGCAGAACCCGGATGTCTATTTCCAGGCACGCGAGTCGGTGAACCCCTATTACCTGGCCTGTCCCACCATCGTGCAGAACGCCATGGACAAGTTCGCGCAAATTACCGGGCGCAAGTACCACCTGTTCGAATACACCGGCGCGCCGGATGCCGAGCAGGTAATCGTGCTGATGGGCTCCGGCGCGGAGGCAGCGCAGGAAACCATCGAGTACCTCACCTCTCGCGGCAAGAAAGTAGGTCTGCTGAAAGTGCGGCTTTACCGGCCCTTCTCGGTGGACCACTTCGTCGCCGCGCTGCCCGCAACCGTCAAAGCCATCGCCGTCCTGGACCGCACCAAGGAGCCTGGCAGCGTGGGAGAGCCGCTGTACCTCGATGTGGTGACCGCGGTGAGCGAAGCGGTGACCTGCGGGCGCGCGAACTTCCGCGGATTTCCGCGCATCATCGGCGGGCGCTACGGGCTGTCGTCGAAGGAATTCACGCCAGCCATGGTGGCGCGCGTGTTCGACGAGCTGGCCAAAGACAAGCCCAAGAACCATTTCACCCTGGGCATCCATGACGATGTGACCCACACCAGCCTCAGCCACGATCCTCAGTTCTCCACCGAATCGCCGGACACGGTGCGCGCCCTGTTCTACGGCCTGGGCTCGGACGGCACGGTGGGTGCGAACAAGAATTCGATCAAGATCATCGGCGAAGACACTGAGAATTACGCGCAGGGTTATTTCGTCTACGACTCGAAGAAGTCCGGATCGCTCACCATTTCCCACCTGCGCTTCGGCCCGCGGCCCATCCATTCCACCTATCTGATCAGCCGGGCGAATTTCATCGCCTGCCACCAGTTCAGCTTCCTGGAGCGGATAGATGTGCTCAAGGCCGCCGAGCCCGGCGCGACGTTTCTGCTCAACAGTCCCTATGGGCCGGGCGAGGTGTGGGACCACCTGCCGCGCACAACGCAACAGGAAATCATCGCCAGGAAGCTGCGCTTCTTTGTGATTGACGGCGACAAGGTGGCGCAGGAAGCGGGGATGGGCGGCCGCATCAACACCATCATGCAGACCTGCTTCTTCGCCATCAGCGGAGTGCTGCCACGTGACAATGCCATCGCCGCCATCAAGCACTCCATCGAAAAGACCTACGGCAAGCGCGGAGAAGCCGTGGTGCGCAAGAATTTCGCGGCCGTGGACGCCGCTCTGGCGCACTTGAACCAAGTCGCCGTTCCCGCCGCAGCTACGGCCACCAAGGACATGCGCCCGCCGGTGCCCGCTGAGGCTCCCGAGTTTCTGCGTCGCGTCACGGCGATGATGATCGTCGGCGAAGGGGATGCGCTGCCGGTCAGCGCCATGCCCGTTGACGGCAGCTATCCCACAGGAACAGCACAGTGGGAAAAGCGCAACATCGCCCTGGAAATCCCCGTATGGGACCAGGAGCTGTGCATCCAGTGCGGCAAGTGCGTGCTGGTATGCCCGCACGCGGTAATCCGCGCCAAGATCTACGACCCGGCGAAGGCGGGGACCGCACCGGCGGAGTTCCTCCACGCTGCCCCGCGCTGGCGGGAATTCTCAGAGCTGCGTTACACGCTGCAGGTCGCGCCGGAAGATTGCACCGGCTGCGGCCTGTGCGTGCAAGTGTGCCCGGCCAAGAGCAAGAGCGAAGCCCGCCACAAGGCCATCAATATGGCGCCGCAGGCGCCGCTGCGCGACGCGCAGCGTGAAAATTGGGAGTACTTCCTGGAAATACCTGAGATCGATCCCCAGTTGCTGGCCCTGGGACACGTCAAAGACGTCCAGTTGCTGCAGCCGCTCTTTGAATTTTCCGGCGCTTGCGCCGGGTGCGGCGAGACACCGTACATCAAACTGATGACCCAGCTTTTTGGCGATCGCGTGTTCATCGCCAACGCGACCGGTTGCTCTTCGATCTATGGTGGCAATTTGCCCACCACTCCTTACACCTCCAATCGCCAAGGCCGCGGCCCGGCCTGGTCGAATTCACTGTTTGAAGACAACGCCGAATTCGGGCTGGGGATGCGGCTGGCCCTGGACAAGCAGGCGGAATATGCGCGCGAGCTGGTCCAGCGGTTGTCGGCGACGTTTGGTGAAGAGCTGGCCGGTGGACTGCTGTGCGCCAACCAGTCCAATGCAGCGGGCATCGCCGAACAGCGCGGGCGCGTTGAGAACCTGAAGGAGAAGTTGAAAAAACAGAGCGGCGCCGCGGCCTGCGATCTGCTCGCCCTGGCCGATGCCCTGGTCCGCAAGAGCGTGTGGATCGTCGGAGGCGATGGCTGGGGTTATGACATCGGCTTTGGCGGCCTGGACCACGTGCTGGCGTCAGGCCAGGACGTGAACATCCTTCTGCTGGACACCGAGGTGTACTCGAATACCGGCGGGCAGATGTCCAAGGCCACGCCGCGAGGTGCGGTGGCCAAATTCGCCGCTGGGGGAAAGTCCACCCGCAAGAAGGATCTGGGGATGATGGCCATCAACTACGGCTCAGCGTACGTAGCCCAGGTGGCCATGGGGGGAAGCGATACGCATACCCTCAAGGCGCTTCTCGAGGCCGAGGCCTTCCACGGGCCTTCGCTGGTCATCGCCTACAGCCACTGCATTGCGCATGGCTACGACATGGTCTACGGCATCGAACAACAGAAAAACGCCGTGCTCTCCGGACACTGGCCCCTGTTCCGCTATCACCCCGATCTGGTCAAGGCGGGCAAGAATCCTTTCCAATTGGATTCGCGTCCGCCCAGCATTCCGCTGCAGAAATACATCTACAACGAGAGCCGTTACACCATGCTGATGCACAGCAACCCGGTGGCGGCGAAGCAACTCTTGCAGGAAGCGCAGGAGGATGTGGCCAGCCGCTGGAAGCTTTATGAGCATCTCGCAGCTATGAAACCGGCGGCCGTGACCGAGGAGGCCAAGTCATGATTGACCTTTCCACCAGCTATCTCGGCCTGACTCTGAAAAACCCGCTGGTGGCTTCTCCTTCGCCGCTGTGCGAGGATTTGGACAACATCCGCAGGATGGAAGACGCGGGAGCGGCCGCGGTGGTGCTTCATTCTCTCTTTGAAGAGCAGATCGAGTTGGAAGGCGCACATCTGGACCGCGCGCTGGCGTATGGCACGGAAAGCTTTGCTGAGTCACTGAGCTATTTCCCCGACATGACCAGCTACAACCTGGGTCCGGAGGGATACGTCGAGCATGTACGGCGGGCCAAGGCGGCGGTGGGCATCCCCGTCATCGCCAGCCTGAACGGCGTCTCCGAAGGCGGCTGGACTCGCTATGCCAAGCACATCGAAGAGGCCGGCGCGGACGCGCTGGAGCTGAATATCTATTACATCCCCACCCGGCCGGAGCTGAGCGGAGAGGAAGTTGAGCGGGTGTATTTCGACCTGGTGGCGCGGGTGAAGAGCAGCGTGCACATCCCGGTGGCCGTCAAGCTGAGCCCCTATTTCAGCGCCATGGCCAACATGGCGCGGCGTTTGGAACAGGCAGGAGCGGATGCCCTGGTCCTCTTCAACCGTTTCTACCAGCCGGATTTTGATCTGGAGTCACGTGAAGTGGTGCCCAGCCTGACCTTGAGCAACTCCGGCACTTTGCTCCTGCGTCTGCACTGGGTGGCGATCCTCTACGGCCAGATGCGCGCCGACTTGGCGGTGACCGGCGGGGTGCACACGGGAACGGACGCGCTGAAAGCGATGATGGCCGGCGCACGGGTGGCCATGATGACCTCTGCCCTGCTCAAGCACGGCATCGCGCACTTCGCCACGGTGCGCGCGCAAATGACTGCCTGGATGGAAGAAAACGAGTACACCTCCATTCGTCAGATGCAGGGCAGCATGAGCCAGCGCTCGGTGGAGAACCCATCGGCTTTCCAGCGCGGCAATTACATGAAGGTGCTGAGTTCGTACGCGCTGCGGCCGCTGGGGAAAATCTAAACAGTATTCCCGTGGCCTGCTTGACACGGGTGGAATCGAAAGATATAAGCACGCCAAGCCGCGCTCCGGGAAAGCCAGGTAGCTGGGACGATGCTCTCGGCGCTGACAGGGGATTCCGGGGGAAGGATCCGCATGGCAATCAAGGTCCAACTTTTTGTCACCTGTCTCGCTGAGCAGTTTTTTCCGGACATGCTCGAGCGCATGGTCGGGCTGCTGACGCGGCTGGGAGTCGAAGTCCGCTTCCCCGAAGAGCAGACCTGTTGCGGCCAGCCTTTTTTCAACAGCGGTTACCAATCACAGGCGCGCGAGGTGGCGCGGCAATGGATGCGCGTCTTCGGCCCCACGGAGGGGTTTATCGTTTCGCCTTCGGGCTCTTGCGTCGAACTGGTCCGGCATCATATGCCCGGACTCTTCCCTGCGGGTTCAGCGGAGCGCCGGCAGGCGGAGGATCTCGCTGGGCGCACGCGTGAATTCAGCGAGTTCCTGCAGCAGGAGTTGCAGGTGAGCGACGTGGGCGCGCGGTTTCCGCACAAGGTGACCTACCATGCCTCATGCCACTTGCTTCGCGGCCTGGGTCTGCACGATGGTCCAAAGCAGATGCTCAAGCGGGTGCGTGATCTGGACCTGGTGCCTCTGGCCAGTGAAGAAACCTGCTGCGGATTCGGCGGCGTCTTCAGCGTGATTTATCCTGAAGTGAGCAAACTGATGACGGAAGCCAAGGTCCGCTCGATCGAGGAGAGCGGGGCCGAAGTGGTAGTGGCTTGCGATGCCGGCTGCTTGATGAATATCGCCGGCGGACTGCAGAAGAGCGGCTCGCGCGTGAAGGCCATGCACCTGATTGACGTCCTGGCGGCGGGCGGGGACGCCGGCAAGAAATAGAAGTCCCCGGGGAACCGGCTTATGGATGCAACGGTAAAGCAAATTGATTTTCGGAGGAACACGCAAGGTGTTCCGCCCAACATCCCTGCTTCTGTGCAGAAGGCCACCGGGCGTTTCCTAGGCATCCGCGCAGGCGTGGTGGGGCAACTGCCCAACTGGGAAGAATTGCGCGAAGCGGCGCACAACATCCGCCTCCACGCCATCAACCATCTGGACCACTATCTGGAGATGATGGAGAAGCGTGTCACTGAGGCCGGAGGGCAGGTCCACTGGGCGCGCGATTCGGCGGAGGCCGGAGAAATCGTTCTGGGGATCGCGCGGCAACACAAGGTGAAAGCCGTGGTGAAGTCGAAATCCATGGCCACCGAGGAGATCGGCCTCAATCATGTCCTCGAAGCCAACGGCATTCACGCCCTGGAAACCGATCTGGGCGAATACATCGTGCAATTGGCCGGCACCGGGCCTTCGCACATCATTGTCCCTGCCGTGCACTTGACCAAAGAAGACATCGCCAAGTTGCTCACACAAAAGCTGGGTGTTGAAGCTCCTCCCGATCCATTTCGTCTGGCGGAGATCGCGCGGCAAGAGTTGCGGCAGCGATTCTTTGCCGCGGATATGGGCATCTCCGGCGCGAATTTCATGGTGGCGGAGACTGGGACGCTGGTCATCGTCTCGAATGAAGGCAACGCGCGTATGTGCACCACGCTGCCGCCTGTCCATGTCGCGGTGGTAGGAATCGACAAAATCATCCCCGACTGGGAAAGTCTGACGGTGCTGCTCCGGGTTCTGGCCCGCAGCGCCACCGGGCAGAAGATCACCTCCTACACATCTTTTATCACCGGACCGCGGCACAGCGCCGGCGAGCATGGCCCGCAGGAATTTCATCTGGTGTTGCTCGACAACGGAAGGACGCGAGCCCTCCGCGATCCCGTCACCCGGCAAACGTTGATCTGCATCCGCTGCGGCGCGTGCCTGAATGTCTGCCCGGTGTACAACCACGTGGGTGGGCACGCCTACGGTTGGGTATACTCCGGGCCGATCGGCGCCATCCTCTCTCCACAATTGCTGGGGACGAAGATCGCCGCGGACCTGCCCTTCGCTTCGTCGCTGTGCGGGGCTTGTGCGGAGATCTGTCCGGTGAAAATTCCCATCCCGGAGATCCTGCTGCACCTGCGCCATCGCGTCGCCGAGGGCGACGAGCAGGAAGCTGCCGTCTCGCCGGTACTGGCCCGTGCCGCCGCCCGGCTGGGAGCGATGGTGTACGGAACGCCGTGGCTTTACCGGCTGACTTTGCGCGTCCTGGAATTGGCGCAGGCGCCCTTCCGGCGCGACGGGTGGCTGCCGCGTTTGCCCGCGCCGCTAAATCGCTGGACGATGGCACGTCCCTTCCCGGCGATGGACGGGCGTTTCCGGCGCTGGTGGGCGGCGCGCCAACGCGGTAAGAGCCAGTGAGGCCAGCAAGGGAAATTGACGATGGCGACGCGGGAAAATAGTCGAGAGGTGATACTCGCCGATGTCCGCGCGGGACTGGGGCGGGCGCCGGGTGCGCCGGTTGCTGCGCGTCCCGCGATTCCGCCGCCACGTGCGCTGGGCGCGCCGGATCAAGAGATTGAGCGGTTGTTGAGCGAGATTGCGGCTTTGAAGGGCAATGCGCAACGGCTGGCGAGCGCGGATGTCAGTACAGCGCTGGCTGATCTGGTGCGCGCGGAAAACGTGCGAAAGGCCACGCAGTGGAGCACCGCGGGCCTGGAGCGCCTGGGTGTGACTTCCTGCCTGCGCGGCTTGGGCGTGGAGATTGTCCCCAGCGACGCGGGCATCAAAGTGTTCGGCGATGTGGACCTGGGGATCACCGAGGCGGATTTCGCGCTGGCGGAAACTGGCACGCTGGGGCTGCTGTCTTCACCAGCGAAACCACGCCAGGTTTCTCTTGTGCCGCGCATCCACCTGGCCATCGTCCCTGCCCGTGCGTTCCGCGCCGATATGCACCAGGTGTTCGAGGAAGCGAAGAAGCAAGGCTACCTGGTCTTCATCACCGGACCCAGCCGGACGGCCGACATCGAGCTGACCGTGACCATCGGCGTGCACGGACCCAAGGTGCTTTACGTTTGGGTGGTGGATGGTTCATGGGCGGAGTGACCGCCCGCGAAGCCACCGGCTCGGGCCGAGGGGGAACGCCCCGTGCGGCCCCACCTCGCGAACCGATTGCCGGGCCCGAGTTGCCCGGCTTGCTCGCCCGCATCGTTGACGCCGAGCGGGTGCTTACCCGCCCGATTGATCTGATCGCCTTTGCCTCCGATGCCAGTTTTTACCGGCTGATTCCACGGGCCGTGGTGTTCCCGCAGACAGTCCAGGAAATCCAGGCGCTTTTCCGCTTCAGCCACCAGCACGGCATCCCGCTTACATTTCGCGCCGCCGGCACCAGCCTGTCCGGGCAAGCCATCACCGACGGGATCCTGGTTGAAGTGGCTCGTTACTGGCGGCAGGCGAAAGTCGAGGACGCGGGAAAAAAGGTGCGTGTGCAGCCCGGCGTGATTGGCGGGCATGTCAACCACATGTTGCGGCCGTACCACGCGAAAATCGGGCCGGACCCCGCCTCCATCAATTCCTGCATGATGGGCGGAATCCTCTCCAACAATTCGAGCGGGATGTGCTGCGGTGTGGCGCAAAACGCCTATCACACCCTCGATTCGCTGACCTTCGTGCTCCCTTCCGGCACCGCCATTGACACCGCCGATCCTCGCGCAGAAGAGATCTTCCTCGAGCGCGAGCCCCGTCTGACAGAAGTTCTGCTGGAACTCAAAGGGCAGATCGAATCCAGCGCCGCCCTCCGCGAACGGATCCGGTCTAAGTACCGGATGAAGAATACGACGGGCTACTCGGTAAACGCCTTCCTCGACTACGCAAGGCCGGTAGAAATCTTCGAGCACTTGCTGGTCGGGTCCGAGGGAACTCTGGCCTTCATTGCCGGCGCAGTTCTCAACACTGTGCCTGACCTGCCGGTCAAATATACCGGCCTCCTGCTGTTCCCCGACCTCTACGCGGCTTGCGCTTCCATTGTTCCGCTGCGCGACGCCGGGGCCAAGGCGCTGGAGTTGATGGACCGCGCGGCGCTGCGCTCGGTCGAGACCCAAGCTGGGATCCCGCCCTCGATCCGAGGATTGCCGGAAGGCGCCGCGGGCCTGCTGGCAGAGTTCCAGTCCGCGGACGAGGCGGAGCGGTCCCTGCTGGAGTCGCAGGCGCGCGCGGCAGTGGCCCGGCTGCAACTGCTCGAGCCGCCTCTGTTCACGCACCAGGCCGCGGAACAGGCCCTGCTGTGGAAGATCCGCCAGGGCATGTTCCCGTCGGTGGGCGCGGTACGCAAGAGCGGCACAACCGTGCTCATCGAGGACGTCGCCTTCCCCATCGAGCGGCTAGCCGATGCCGCTGTCGACCTGAATGCGCTTTTTCGGAAACACGGTTATGACAACGCCATCCTCTTTGGACACGCCAAGGACGGCAACCTGCACTTTGTGATCACCCAGTCGTTCAACGACCAGGCCGCGGTTGACCAATATGCCCGGTTCATGGACGACATGGTGCGCCTGGTGGTCGAGCGCTACGACGGCGCGCTCAAGGGCGAGCACGGCACCGGCCGCAACATGGCGCCTTTTGTCGAAACCGAATGGGGTGCGGAAGCCTACGCGATCATGAAGCGCCTCAAGGAGCTGGCTGACCCGGAGAATCTGCTGAATCCGGGAGTGATCATCAACCCGGATGGGCACGCCCACCTGGACAACCTCAAGCGCCTGCCGGTGGTCGAAGACGAGGTGGACAAATGCATCGAGTGCGGCTACTGCGAAGCGCACTGCCCAAGCCGGGATTTGACGCTGACCCCTCGCCAGCGGATCGCCGTGCGGCGCGAAATGGCGCGGCTCGAGGCTGACCCGAAAAATGGGAGCATCCTCGCCGCGCTCGAAGCGGATTTCCCTTACCTGGCGCTGGACACCTGCGCCGTGGACGGCCTCTGTTCCATTGCTTGTCCGGTAGGCATTGATACCGGGCAACTGACCAAGCGTTTTCGCCGGCTCCGCCATTCGCCCGCGTCGCAAAAGCTGGCGCTGTTCCTGGCCAGACATTTCAGCGTGGCGGAGAACCTGGCGCGCTTCGGACTCAGACTGGGCCACATGACCAACGCCCTGCTGGGCGAGTCGGCCATGGCCGGCATCACGCGCCGGATTCGGGGCATCCTCGGCAGGCCGTTCCCCCTATGGACGCCCGATATGCCGCAGCCAGCTACGTCCCACCGCCCGGCCACAGAACTCGCTGGGGCCCAGGCCATCTATTTTCCAAGCTGCATCTCCCGCGTCATGGGACGGCTTCCAGGAGAACCCGATGACGCTTCTCTGATGGAAGTTTTTATTGCCCTGGCCCACCGCGCCGGGATGCCAGTTTTTCTTCCCAACGATGTAAGCGGGACTTGCTGCGGCGTGGTCTTCTCATCCAAGGGGTACGATCAGGCTCATCGAAGGGCCGCGAACCGCACCATTGAGCGCTTTTGGGATTGGTCGGAACACGGCCGGCTTCCCATCGTCATGGACACCAGTCCATGCACTTATGGAATTTTGACCTCCCGGCCACATCTCACTCCCGCGAACCAGGAAAAGTTCGACCAGTTGCGTATTCTGGACAGCCTGGTTTTCGTCCACGACCAGCTCCTGCCGCGACTCACCGTGAAGCAGAAAGCAAGCGCGGTAGCGCTGCACCCGGTTTGCTCGGTGATCAAGCTGGGCCTTGCGCCGAAGCTCGAGGGAATCGCCCGCGCTTGCAGCGAGGAAGTGAAGGTGCCGCTCCATGCGGGATGCTGCGGATTTGCGGGGGACCGCGGGTTCCTATTCCCCGAGCTGACCGCATCGGCCACGCGGCGCGAAGCTGAAGAACTCCAATCGCGCCGCTACGACGGCTATTTTTCGAGCAGCCGCACTTGCGAGATCGGCATGACCCGCGCTACCGGCCAGGTCTATCGCTCGTTTATTTACATGCTCGAACAGGCCTCGCGGTAATCGCGGTCAACGCCGCTGCAGTAGCTTCCGCGAGTGGTGTCTTATTTCCTTCACGTGCGCGGGGAGAAAATTCAGGCGGCTGGCAGGCGTCAGTACAGCAGCACAGCTACGCGGTAACTGGTGAAGCCCGACTCGCTGGCCGCGGTGCAGGCGCCGACCGCCGCCGTTTTGTAATGGCCACCCTGGGTTTTCTGATCGAGAAAAGCCGGCAAATGGCTCAGGTCCGCGGTCTCATACCGCGTCATGAACAGCGGCGGGCGGCTGCCCGCGTATGCCTTTTTCAGGGCGCAAGTCTTCCGCGCGTCGACAGGATCGTTCAGCAGGCGAAGCCCGCGCGCTCTGAGCAGCGCGCCGACCTGGTGCTCCTGCTCCTCGATGGTCAAGTCAGGGACCGCCTGCGAGAAATCTTCCACGGCAAACAACTGGCCGTTGCGCTCCGCCACCCCGATGCCGATGGAGTCCGCGCCGGCGTCAAGCAGATTGGCGCGGTGCGGCGGCGACTTCATCCACTGCGAATGGATGACGGCCGCACTCGGCCCCTCGGCAACGTTTTCGGCCAGCATGCTGAAGCGGGCGCCGGTCTGGCGGGCGCGATCGGCAAGTCCATGCTCCCCGGAAAACTGATGCGAAATTGAGTTGTGTTGCGCCATCACCAGCGCATGTTGGCGAGCGGCGCTGGCCAGCCGCTCGTCCCACTTGAGCGGAGGCAAACCCTGCGCCGTGCGCTCGCGGTTGGCGGATTGCAGTAAGGCTCGCTCGGCGCTGGAGGCTTTCTGCTGCGCAAGAACCGCTGCCGGAAGGCAGAGCAGCGTAACGATAAGTGCGGCGGCGCCCCCAGAGGAAGTTCGCATCATCCGGCTCCTGTCATCTTTCTACTAAACCCTGTTCCGGCCCATTCCACTCGGGAAAACAGCGGCAGGCGTGCCCCTCCGTACAACACCGGTTGCGGCCGGCGGGATGCGTTCGGGAGAGAGGAGGGCAGGCCTAGGGGGATGGCTAGGGCTTGGGGTGCAGGCTCCGGTATGGCTGGAGATCAGACCAGATTCGACCCACGGTTTCACTGCTAAGCGGGTACTTAAGCGGCTCCGGCGCTTTATCGGAATATATCTCGAGGGTCATCTGGCCGCAGGAAGCGGTGATGGCATCGGGCGGATACTTGTAAAGTCCCTGAAAGGCTGTGTCGGCGGCTTTGCCGGTGGGACTACGAAGGGTGATTTTTGTCCGGCTGCGGTCAATGGGGATGATTTCTCTATCACCGCAGAGCAGCCGCATGCGCAGGAATTCATTCTTGTAGCGAAAGTGGATGAAGCCGCCGAACTTCGGCCGCGCCTGGATGATCACCACGGACTCGTATTCCTTGGCGTCCGCGAGCGTCTGGGGAGAAAACGTCGCAGAGTCTGGATCTCCTTTTTCCCGCTTGGCCTTCTGGCGCTGGGTGCGGATTTCTTCGTTGTGGGAATAGTAATAGCGCACCTGCGGTGAGAGAACGGCGACGCGATACTCTCCGGCATCGAAGAAGTAGGGCCGGTCGTCCAACTTATCCACGCGCAGCATGGATTCGAGCGGGGCCGCTGGGAATTTGTCGGCGGGCTCAACGGGCAGCAGATCGGCCGAGGGTGCGGACTTGCCCGTTGCCGCCGCGCGGCCCCGCTGAATCACCTGGGCGACAAGGCGGATGGGAATGAACCGCGCGAGCTTTCCTTGCCCGCCGACGGCGATGGCCACTACTTCACCTCGAAAATTGAAGAGTGGCCCGCCCGAGCTTCCGGGATTGATGTTGATGTCGGAGGTGATTTCCCGCTGCTCAATCTTACTGACCACCCCCATAGTCAGCGTCTTTTCCCTGAGGAAGGGGCTTGTAATCGCGAACACTTGCTCTCCCACCGCCAGAGAGTGCTCGTCAACGCCGGCGAGCGTGACGACGATGCCGTCGGGAAAGACCCCGAGATTGGCCCGGATCACGGCCAGGTCGTCTTCGGGATCATCGGCAATCACTTCGGCAGTCACCTTGTGTCCCGCGTCGAATTGCACCGCCAGGTAGTTGGA
>JBGPJC010000042.1:0-30474 GCA_041485165.1 Terriglobia bacterium
GCAAAATATCTGGCCGGCATCCTGGAGAAGGAAGGCATCACCCCGGAGGTGATCGAATACGCCCCCGGGCGCGGCATCGTCATCGCGCATCTGCGCGCCGGAGCGGTGCCCGACCCTGCACGGGCGCTGCTGCTGGTGGGTCACACCGACGTGGTCGGCGTGGACCGCGCGCGGTGGAAGGAAGACCCCTTTGCCGGCCTGATTCAGGATGGCACGCTGTGGGGCCGCGGAACGGTGGATGACAAAGGCCCGCTGATCATCAACCTTGCTGTGTTCATCGCCCTCAAACGCGGCAGCGTGCGGCTCGACCGCGACGTCATCTTCCTCGCCGAGGGTGGAGAGGAAACCAGCGGCGACGGCATCGACTTCGCCATTGATAAACACTGGAACAAAATCGCCGCGGGCTTCGCCATCAACGAGGGTGGGCGGACCATCGTGCGCGACGGCAAAGTATTTTATGTCGGCGTGCAAGCCAGCGAGAAAATCTCCGTCAACGTCGCGGTGATTGCCACCGGCCCGTCGGGCCACGCCTCCATCCCGCGCAAAGACAACGCCGTCGTTCACCTGGCCGCGGCCATCGCCAAAATCGGCGCATGGGAGACGCCCGCCAAGCCCAACACTGTCACGCGCCGCTACTTCGAGCAGCTTGCCCCCATCGAGGACCCGGAGAACGGCAAATGGATGCGCGCGCTCGAGCAGCCGGAGCGCATGGTGCAGGCCGCCCGCCACCTCTCCGAAGCCAACCCGGTGTGGAGCTCGATGCTGCGCAATTCCATCTCTCCCACCATTCTCGCGGCCGGCGTGGGCAAGAATGTGATCCCTGCGGAGGCCCGCGCCAACCTGAACATTCGCCTGCTGCCGGGCGAGTCCCTTCCCGAGTTCATCGAGGAGTTGAAAAAACTGGTGGACGACCCGCAGATCCGCTTCGAGGCTGAACCGATCACACGCCAGCCGGCGCCGCCGTCTCTCCTGGACAGCGATCTTTTTCATTCTTTTGAGCGCGCGACGCACATCGTCTTCCCAGGCGCGGCCACGCTGCCAATGATGTCCACCTGGGCCACCGATTCGGCGTACCTGCGGCTGCGCAACGTGCAATGCTACGGCCTGGTGCCCATGCCGCTGACCGAAGAAGAGATCGGCCGCATGCACGCCGAGGACGAACGCGTGCCGCTCGCCGCGCTGCGCAAGGGCCTGGAGTACGTCTACGTCAGCGTCGAGGATTTCGTCCGGGCGAAGTAGTCGCATCCGGGCGTAAGGACAAGATGCTTTCCCGCCGCGCAAAAATCGTCTGCACCATCGGGCCGGCCAGCCGCCGGCCGGAGATGATTTACCGTCTGATCGAAGCGGGGATGAACGTCGCGCGGCTGAATTTTTCTCACGGCATCCCCGAAGACCACGCCCGCACCATCGCCGCACTGCGCGAGAGCTCCGCCCGGCTGCAGCGCCCGCTGGCCATCCTGGCCGACCTGCAAGGGCCCAAGATCCGCACTGGTTCCCTGGAGGGCGGGCAGGCGGTGACGCTCAAGGCGGGCCAGCAGTTCGTGATCACCACGGCCAAGACGCCGGGGACGGCGCAGCGGGTGAGCACGACGTTCCGGCAGTTGCCACATGAACTGCAAAAGGGCGACCGCATCCTGCTTTGCGACGGCTTGATCGAGCTGCGCGTCTCCGGCGTGCGCGGCCGCGACGTCGTCACCACGGTGGTGAATGGCGGCGAGCTGGGCGAGCACAAGGGCATCAACCTGCCCGGCGTCAAGCTCAAGGTCGCCGCACTGACCTCGAAGGACCGCCGCGACCTTCTCTTCGCGCTCGAGCACGGCGCGAACTACATCGCCGTCAGCTTTGTGCGCTCCGCCTCGGACGTGCGCGTGGCCAAATCGGCGATCAAGCGCGCGGGCTACGACACGCCGGTGATCGCCAAGCTCGAAAAGCCCGAGGCCATCGACAACCTGGACGAAATCCTGAGCGTGGCCGACGGCGTGATGGTGGCCCGCGGAGACCTGGGTGTGGAGATGAGCCCGGAACGCGTGCCCGTGGTGCAGAAAAAAATCATCGCCCGCGCGCGCGAGTTCCGCCTGCCGGTGATCACCGCCACGCAAATGCTCGAATCCATGACCGAGCATCCGCGGCCGACGCGCGCCGAAGCTTCCGACGTGGCCAACGCCATCTTTGACGGCACCGACGCGGTCATGCTCTCCGCGGAAACCGCCAGCGGGCGCTATCCGCTGGAAAGCCTGACCATGATGGACCGCATCATCCGCGAAGCCGAAGCCAGCATCACGACGGTGGCGCGGCCGCAGCCGCAGCAACTGGGCGTGGCGGAGACGATTTGCGAGGCCATCTGCCACGCCGCCGAAGCGCTGCAACTCAAGGTCATCGCCGTGTTCACCGAAAGCGGCTCGACGGCGCGGCTGGTCTCCAAGTACCGCCCGCGCGCGCCCATCATCGCCTTTTCGCCAAGGCAGGAGACCCGTCGGCGTCTCAGCCTGCTGTGGGGCATGCTGCCGCGAACGATTTCCGGCGTGCGGGACATCGACGAGCTTGCGGAAGTGACCGAGAAGCGGCTACTCGAAGAGCGGTTGGTGCGCCCCGGCGATGTGGTCGGCATCGTCGCCGGAACCCCACTGGGCACGCCGGGCACCACCAACTTCATGAAGCTGCACACCATCGCCGGCCAGCGGTAAGAAGACGGAAACGGCCGGTCATCCCCCCATTCTCTTCCTGGGCTTGGCGGTCAACCGGCAGATTTCCTTCAGGAATTTGCCGGCGTCGCGCGCCTTGCCGCGGCGGTATTGCTGGTGGCTCTTCTCAATCTGTTTTTTCAGCGCCGGATCCTGGAGCTCGAGGTAGTCTTCCATATCGTCCACGTTCATGATCCCGGCGACGTTGTGACGTTGCGCAGAATTCTCCGTGCGGTCTCTGTGTCCTCGGCGTCTCTGTGGTGAACTCCGGAGCTTCTCCGGCTCTCATCCACCCGGCAGATTTAATGCACCCAGCGGTCGGGGCGCGAGGGAGGTTCGTCGCGGTGGTCGCGTATATAGACCTGAAACTTGCGCTTCAAACGGCGCTGTTTCCAATCGGTGAGCTGGTTGCGCAGGCTGAAAAAGTATGACCCGCGCCGCAGGTAGAAGTATCCCACCACCAAGCCTCCCAGGTGCGCTAAGTGGCTGATGCCGTCGCTCGATCCACCCAGCGAGCCGAAGAAGGCGATGAGGCCGAAGAGCAGAACGAAGATCCGCATCGGCAACATCACCGGAAGCGGAAAGAGCCACACCTGGCGGTCCGGGAACACCATCGCCGCGGCCAGCAGGATGCCGTAAATCGCTCCGGAAGCGCCGATGGTGGCGGAAACGCGCGGCGCGCTTCCGAACAGGCGCGGGATCCAATTCACGGCGACGATGCACAGCCCGGCGCCGATCCCGGTCATAAAATAATAAGAAAGAAACCGCTGCTTGCCCCAGGCGCGCTCCAGGTCGGCCCCAAACATCCACAGCATCAGCATGTTGAGCAGCAGATGCAGGATGTCGCCATGTAGAAAAAGATAGGTGACCGGCTGCCAGACGCGCAGGCCGAGCACGGTGACAACGGGGATCAGTCCGAAGTGCTCGAGCAGCCAGCGCGTGGCCCCCTCGCCAGCGGTCAGATCCACCAGACGCTGCACCAGGAAAACGGAGCAGTTGGCAATGAGCAGAATCTTGATTGCCGGCGTGAAGAGCCCGCGCCACTGGAAGCGGTAGCCGGTCGGCGGACGTCCAAAGGTTCCCATCGCCATCAGTCTAGCGGCGCGCACGGCGGGAGTCAAAAGCTGTGGCCCCCGCGGATTCGTAGGGGCGGCTTTACGCCGCCCGCCCGTGGGGCGGGATAAACCCGCCCCTACATTTAGTCGAGTTTCTTCCGCGCCGAATAGTAGAGCGAAGCGGCCAACAGCGCGAACATCAGCACTCCGACCAGGCTGCTCTGGGTCACGTCACCCAGAGGAGTGTCTTTAGTGATTTCGGCCAGCCAGTGGCCGCCGCGTCCCAGGACCTTTTCTGGCAGGAAGTGATACTTGAATTCCGGGTCGCCGAACACGTTCAACACCATGGCCAGCAGACCGAAGACGCCACCGGCAGCGATCAGACCGGTGGCGTAGAGCGAGCCGGGACTGACGTCGCTTTCGGCGTGCTCGGCTTTCTGCGCACCGCGCTCGGCCAGCGCCCGCACCACGCCGCCGGCGAAAATCGCCAGGGTCGTGGCGATGGAGAGGTAGGAACCCACGGCGAAGGCCAGCGAGCGAATGCCCAACAGCTCCACCGTCACGACCAGGAACACGCCCAGCAGGACCAGCCGCCAGGGAAGCTGCTGGGTCAGGATGCCGTTGATCATCGTGGCCATCAGGCGGGCCTGCGGGGCCGCGGCCTTGTCGCTGCCGATGCCCTGGACCCACTGGATTTCAATCTCTTTCGTTGCCGGATCGTAGAGGTATTTCCCGTCGGGGACTTCGTGCGAGCCGATGGCGTTCAACAACACGTAGCCCTTTCCCTTGTATTCATGGTTGTGCTCTTCGATATGCACGCCCTGAGAGAGTCTGGAGATGTCCACGGGGATCTGCATCGGCAGGTACTTGGTCAGCGCCGTGTTCATGAGGATGAGGGTGCCCCCGATGACGAGTGCTGATGCCATCACGCCGATGATCAAGCCGACCTGCTGTCGCACAGGAGTTGCGCCCACCAGGAATCCGGTCTTCAGGTCCTGCGAGGTTGCGCCCGCGTTCGCAGAGGCGATGCAGACCACGCCGCCGATCGTCAGCGCCAGCACGCCGAACGACGAGGCCGTCCATCCCAGCACCAGGAACACCGCGCAGGTAGCCATCAGCGTGGCGATGGTCATGCCGCTGACGGGATTCGCCGAGGTGCCAATGATGCCGCAAATCCGGGAAGAAACCGTGACAAACAGGAAACCGAAAACGAGGACGAAGATTCCCGCCACCAGATTGGCGAAGCCGCTGGTCTGCGCGCCGGGGATGGGCCTGAAGGTCAGCAACGCCCACATCATGGCCAAAATCACAACGGCGCCGGCCACCACAGTAATCATCGGAAGGTCTCGCTCGGTACGCGCCGTGGAAGCGGCGGCGCTGCTGCCGCCGCGGATGTCTTTCAAGCCGGAGCGCAGCGCGGCGAGGATGGTTGGCATGGTCCGCAGTAGCGTGATCAGACCGGCGGCGGCCACCGCCCCCGCGCCCATCGGCCGGATGTAACTCTTCCACAGATCGTCCGGCGTCATCTTCGGAATGGGGATGGTGCTGGGGTAGAGAGGATGGGCGCCGGAGAGCGAGCCGAAGAACTGGATGGCCGGCATGACCACAAACCAGGAGAAGACGCCGCCGGCAAAGATCGTGGCCGCCACTTTCGGTCCGATTACGTAGCCCACGCCGAGATACTCCGAGCTGATGTCCGCCCGCAGCGAAGAGCCCGGCAGCCATAGCGGGCGGTGCTCAGGATCCACGCGCCACAGCCCCACCGATTTCATCAGCAGCGTGTAGATGCCGCCGATCCCCAGTCCCCAGAAAACCCGGCCGGCGAACGAGCCGCCACGATCTCCGGCCACCAAAACGTCGGCGCAGGCCGCGCCCTCGGGATAAGTAAGGTTGCCGTGCTCTTTGACGATGAGCTGGCGGCGCAGGGGGATCATGAACAGCACACCCAGCCATCCGCCAATCAGCGCCAGCAGGAAGACGCGCGAATACTCCAGCGGGAAGCCGAGAAAGATCAGCGCGGGAAGCGTGAAGATTACCCCCGCAGCGACCGATTCTCCAGCCGAGCCGATGGTCTGCACCATGTTGTTTTCGAGGATGGTGGCCTTGCCGAAGGCGCGCAGCACGGTGATGGAAAGCACGGCGATGGGAATCGAGGCGGAGACGGTCAGCCCGGCGCGCAGGCCGACGTACACCGTGACCATGCCGAACAGCACTCCGAAGAGCGCGCCGAAGATCACCGCGCGAATGGTGAACTCCAGCAGCGATTCCTCAGAGGCAACGTAGGGGCGGAATTCTTCCCCTGTCCCTGCTGGGCTGCCAGACTGTGTGGCCATGCCTCACCTCCTCATTCGTTTGCCGATGCCATGCCTCTGCGCGGTGGTCGAAAGAGGGGCCGAAATTAGCACTCCCGCCCAGCCCGCGCAAGCCGCATCCCAGTCCGCGATTCCCCCATCTCCGTGCAGCGCCCCGATCTCGCCCCAGGACGGAGCTGGACTAAAACAAAGGGACGTAACTCGATGTATACTACCGCCTCCCTGCAATGAAAGAATGAAATTGGGGGCCAGCAGCGCTGGCACATCTTTCAGGAGAAGTTGGCTATGTTCTCACGCCGGTTATTTCCGATTCTCATCGCGCTTTTGGTGTGTGAGGGAGCGCTTGGCCCCCGGCCCGTCCGCGCGGGCGCCGGATTCCAGCCGGTTTCCCCCGAAGAATTGAACATGACCAGCGAACCACAGTCCCCCGGTGCGCCGGCAATCATTCTTTTCCGGCAGGTGGATCGCGACGATACCAACTACAGCGAATACAACTACCTGCGCATCAAGATTCTCACCGAGGAAGGCCGGAAGTACGCGGACATCGAGATTCCTTTTTTCAAGGGAATACAGGACATTCACAGCATCAAGGCGCGGACCATCCGGCCGGAGGGCAGCATCGCAAATTTCGACGGCAAGGTGTATGACAAGACGGTGGTGAAGGCGCGGGGCGTGAAGTACCTGGCAAAAACCTTCACTTTGCCGGACGTGCAGGTGGGCAGTGTCATTGAGTACTACTACACCGAAAACTGGCCGCAGTATAGCGTCTATGACTCGCGCTGGATTCTCAGCAATGAACTGTTCACAAAACATGCCAAGTTTTCGCTGAATCCCACCCTGCGTTTTGCCGTCCGCTGGAGCTGGAAAGGTTTGCCCCCCGGGACGCCGGAACCAAAAAGCGGAGGCGACCGCATCGTCCGGCTGGAAGCGAACAACATTCCCGCCTTTCAGACCGAAGACTTCATGCCGCCGGCGAGCGAGTTGAAGTCACGCGTAGACTTCGTATACAGCGAAGAAGGCGTCGAGAGCGACCCCGACAAGTTCTGGAAGAAGCAAGGGAAGAAGCTCAACGACAAAGTCGAAGATTTTGTGGGAAAACGCAAAGCGATGGAGCAGGCGGTCGCGCAAATCGTGTCGCCCAATGATCTGCCGGAAGCGAAACTGCAAAAGATATACGCGCGGGTGCAGCAATTCCGGAACACTTCCTACGAGGTGCGGAAATCAGAGCAGGAACAGAAACGCGAGAAGTACAAGGTTATAAACAACGTCGAGGAGCTGTGGAAGCTGGGCTATGGCGATGGCATACAGCTTTCCTGGTTGTATCTGGCGCTGGTGCGGGCGGCGGGGTTCGAGGCTTACCCGGTCATGGTTTCCGTGCGGAGCGAATACTTCTTCAACCCGAAGCTGATGAACCCCTCCCAGTTGAATTCCAACGTGGTAGCGGTCAAGCTGAACGGCAAGGACATCTATTGCGACCCGGGGACGGCTTTCGCGCCGTTCGCGATGTTGCCGTGGCCGGAAACAAACGTGCAGGGACTGCGGCTGGATAAGGACGGCGGAAGCTGGGTGCAGACCATGCTGCCGGCAAGCTCGGATTCCCGGATCGTGCGCAAAGCCAGCTTGAAGTTGACCAAGGATGGGACGCTGGAAGGAAAGCTCAGCATTACCTTCACGGGCCTGGAAGCGCTGTGGCGGCGCATCGAAGAACGAAACGGCGACGAGATCAGCCGTAAGACTTTCTTGGAAGACCAAGCGAAAGAATACGTTCCGGTTGGCATCGACGTGGAACTGGCCAACAAGCCCGATTGGGCGAGTTCCGCGCCGGAACTCGTTGCCGAGTACGACCTGAAAGTTCCCGGGTGGGCATCCGCAGCGGGACGCCGCGCGCTTATACCCGTCGGGCTTTTCAGCAATACGGAAAAGCACCTCTTCGAACACGCCAACCGGATTTATCCCATCTACTTTGAGTTTCCCTTCCAGAAATTGGATGACGTGACGATTGAGCTGCCGTTGGGCTGGCAGGTAAGCAGCATCCCCCCGGCGCAAAAACAGGATGCGCGCATCATCGCTTACACGTTGAAAGTGGAGAACAATAAGGGATCGTTGCATCTGGTGCGGACCCTGGACGTAAACGCTCTCCAGATCGAGACGAAGTACTATCCGGCACTGCGGAATTTCTTTCAAGCGGTGAAAACGGGTGATGAACAGCAGATTGTCTTGCAACCGGGTTCGTCAGCGCCGCAGAACTGAACTGCGAAGCGCAGTCGCCGTGCTGGTGCTCGCGGTGGGTGCGTGTGCCGCGGCCCAGCGGGCCGTGGCCGGGGATGCGCCGGCGTGGATGCACGTCCTGGTGAATGTGCCGTTGCCGGCGTACGACGAAAAGACGGATGCGGTGTTGCTCTATTCGGAAGATGTTTTGAGCGTGCAGGGGAACGGCAAGATCAAGAGCCTGGAGCGCCGGGCCTTCAAGATTCTGCGGCCCGGTGGCAGGGAATTCGCCACGATTCACGCCAACTACGATTCTGAAACAAAAGTCACGAGTCTGCGCGGGTGGTGCATCCCCGCCAAGGGCAAAGATTACGAGGTCAAAGACAAGGACGCGATCGAAACGGCGCTTTTCGGCGTGGCAAACGGCGAACTGGTCAGCGACGTCCGCACCAAGCTGCTCCAAATTCCCGCGGCCGATCCGGGCAGCATCGTGGGTTATGAGGTCGAGCATGAAGACAGGCCATACGTCCTTCAAAACGAGTGGATGATTCAGTCAACCGTGCCGGTGCGCGAGGCCCGCTACACACTTCAACTGCCGGCGGGTTGGACGTACAAAGCAGTTTGGCTGAACCATGCAGAGGTCACACCGACTGCGGGGGGAAACAATCAGTGGCAATGGGTGGTCAGCGACCTGAAGGCCATCCGGCATGAAGACCTCATGCCCCCGTGGCGCGGGATCGCGGCACAGATGCTCGTTTCGATCCTACCGCCAGACGGAGGAGTGCGAAACAAGGGATTTGAAAACTGGAGGGAGATGGGCAACTGGGAGATTGGACTAACGCAGGGACGTCGCGACGCTTCCCTGGGCATCAAGCAGAAAGTGGCGGCGCTGACCTCCGCGGATTCCACGACCCTCGATAAAATGCGGACGCTCGCGCAGTTTATCCAACGAGACATCCGTTATGTAGCCATCGAACTGGGCATCGGCGGGTGGCAACCGCATCCCGCGCCGGAAGTGTTTACGCACCGTTACGGCGATTGCAAGGATAAAGCGACTTTGCTGAGCTCGATGCTGCACGAGATCGCGGTCGAATCGTACTACGTTCCCATCAACACGGAACGCGGTTCGGTCACCCCCCAGACGCCCGCGCACATGGGCGGCTTCGATCACGTGATCCTCGCCATCCGGTTGCCGGATGGCGTAGAAGATTCATCGCTCACAGCCGTGTTGAAACACCCAAAGCTGGGACGGCTTTTGTTTTTTGATCCGACGGACGAGTTGACGCCCTTCGGGTACTTGCGCGGAGACCTGCAATCGAATTATGGGCTCGTGGTTACACCCGACGGCGGGGACCTGATGGAATTGCCAAAGCTGCCACCGGCGATGAACGGCATTCAACGCACCGCCAAAATGACGCTGGAGGTGAACGGAACGTTGCAGGGGGACATCGAGGAAGTGCGTCTGGGAGACCGCGCCGCATCGCAGCGCTACGCCTTGCGAAGCGTGACCAAGGATGCGGACAAGATCAAGCCGATCGAACAGCTGCTCGCGCACTCCTTTGCCACATTCCGCATTACTAACGCAACCGTCACGAATTTCGACAGAACCGACCTGCCCCTCAAATTCCATTTCTCGCTGATCGCCGAGAATTACGCAAAGAAAGCAGGAAATCTGCTGCTGGTGCGGCCGCGAGTCGTCGGCAGCAAATCGAGCGGTTTCCTGGAGACCAAGGAGCCACGCAAGTATTCCGTCGAATTCGAGGGGCCTTACAGGGACACCGACGTCTTCGAGATCAGACTTCCACCGGGATACGAAGTTGATGACTTTCCGCCGCCGGTTGCAGCGGACTATGGTTTTGCCAGCTACCACAGCAAGGTAGAGGCGGACGGGCGCCTGCTCCGCTACACGCGCACGTTTGAGCTGAAGGAACTCACCGTTCCCCTGAACAGGGTCGAAGAACTGAAGAGACTCTACCGCATCATCGCGGGCGATGAGCGCAATACTGCCGTTTTGAAACCCGCTTCGCACTGAGGCCAGGCCTCACCGCGGACAAACATACACCAGCCGCGCCGTTTGCTCGAGTGAGCGAAGCCGTCCACGCAACCCGCGCGGGGCGATCCGCGCAGCGCTACGTGCCAGGCCCGCCGCCGCATCCACGGAGAGCGGCAACACATACAAGTCCGCGCGCCGCGCATAGGAATAGGTTTGATACATCGGCGGCTGCTCGCGCGCCGCATCCATCAAGCCATCCCAGAAACTCCGGTTGGTGAACAGCCCCCTCCGTTCAGCTTCTTCCCGGCGGATTTCTCCCAGCGCGCGCGGGCGCTCTCCGCCGCTTTCCATTTCCACGGCGATGCACGCCTCGGCGCCGAACAATCGTGAAGGATCGGGATCCGGGAACTTCCTCAGGATTTCATCCAGGTCTTCCGCGGCAGGCTCGAAGCGCTCCCACCAGTAGCGGTAGAAATTGTAGACCAGCGTCCCGGAGCGCAGGATCTGCGCCACCCGCGCGGAATCTTTTCCGGTGACGCTCAGCACCATATCCACGAGCTGTTCAACGCGGAATTTCTGCCGCACCACCGGACGCACGCTAATAAACTCGGCTTCTTCCTCGGTGTAGCGGACGGGGATGCTCGCGGGGAGGGTCACGCCGCCAGCATAGCGCCGCATTCCGGCGGCGTCGAGCGGCGTAGCGCTGGTGGTCAATGAGTTTTTAGAGAATTGGGAACCGAAAGCCGCAGGGGAAAAAGCACGGCGACGGGAGCGACGCGGTCGACCAGCCATCCGTCCAGACCCCAACACAAGCCCACACCCATCCTGCCCATCAGCAAAAGAAGAGCCGCGCCGCAAAGATGGGCAGCCAGGCGCTCGGGAGCGGCATAGCTGGTGGCCAACGCGACGTTCACCAGCAACACCACCCCGCCGACCGAGGAGATACTCACGAAAGCGCCCAGCAGGAAGCTCACCCCGAGCAGAATTTCTCCGCACGAAAATGCAAATGTAAAAAACGTCTGGTGGAGCTCGACATAGCGGGTGAGAAAACCCTGATAGAAAGGCCAGGGCTGGCCAAGACCCTCCAAAGTGTGCATCAGGCCGCCATAAAGAAATTCCGGATCGCCGAGTTTTTGAATGCCCACGAAAAGAAAAGCGGCGCCAATCAAAATACGGAGTATGGAGAAGGCCCGATAGAAGTACCGCATCGCGCTCCCTGCTACGTCAGCTTGCCTGCGACAACCTGTCGCGCACCCGATCGCTCAATGCCTTTCCGTCAATGGTCTTGCCCTGCAGCCGCCCCCGCGCCGCCTTGACCACCGCGCCCATCTGCTTCGGTGAGGTTGCTCCGGTCTCCGCGATGGCCGCCGCGATAGCCGCGTCCATTTCTGCGTCACCCGCGGCAGCGGGCAGATACGCTTCGATGACGGCGATCTCTTTGATTTCTTTCTCCGCCAGGTCCGCGCGCCCGCCTTTGGCAAATTGCTCGGCGGATTCCCGGTGCTGCTTGACCATCGTTTGCAGCACCTGCATGCACTCGGCGTCGTCCAGCGGGCGAATCTTCTCCACCTCTTGCTTCTTGAGGGCGGTCTTGATCATGCGCAGGACACTGAGGCGCAACTCCTCCCGGGATTTCATTGCCGCGGTGAGGTCCTGTTGAATCCTTTCGATAAAGGTCATACGACTTCCGGGGACTCTACCACAAGTTCATCCCCCCTCGGCCAGCGGAATGACAGTTTTTCTACACTCTGCTAGTCTGTAAAACTCATGAAGATTGTCATCGCCGACAAAATCACCGCGCGCGGTGTGGACCTGCTCCGCGAAGCGGGCTGGAGCGTAGTCTCCGCGCCCTTCGACGCAGGAGCGCCGCTCGCCGCCGAGCTCGCGGATGCTGACGCGCTGGTCGTGCGCAGCGCCACGCGCGTCACCGCCGAGCTGCTCGAATCGGCGCCGCGCCTTCGCGTCATCGGCCGCGCCGGCGCCGGCGTGGACAACATTGACCTCGACGCCGCCACGCGCCGCGGCGTCCTGGTGATGAACACGCCGGGCAGCAATGCCGTCAGCGTCGCCGAGTTGGCTTTCGCCCTGCTGCTCAGCCTGGCGCGCGCCGTGCCGCAACTGCACAGCTCGCTCCAGGCAGGCCGCTGGGAGAAGACCGCGTTCCCCGGCACCGAGCTGCGCGGCAAGACGCTCGGCCTTCTGGGTTTTGGCCGCGTGGGCATGGAAATGGCGCGGCGCGCTCGCGCATTCGAGATGCGCGTGGTGGCCTGCGATCCGTTTGTAGGCCCCGAGGTGGGCCGCGAAGAGGGCGTGGAGATGCTCTCCTTCGACGAGCTGCTGGCGCGCTCGGATTGGCTGTCGCTCCACGCCTCGCTGAGCACCTCCACCGATCGCATCCTCAATGCCGCCGCGCTGGCGAAAATGAAACGTGGCGCGCGCCTGATCAACACCGCCCGCGGCGAGCTGGTGGACGAAGAAGCCCTCGCCGCTGCGCTGCGCTCCGGACATCTGGCCGGCGCGGCCATCGACGTCTTCACCGAAGAGCCGCCGCGCAATTCGCCGCTGCTCAGTTTGCCCAACGTCATCGCCACGCCGCACATGGGCGCCGCCACCGAGGAAGCGCAGGGTGAAGTCAGCTACGTGATCGCGGAACAGATCCGCGACTACCTTGCCAACGGCCTGCTGCGCAACGCCGTCAACCTGCCCAATCTTCCTCCCGAGCAGTATCGCCGCCTGCGCCCGTACATCAGTCTGGCCGAGCGCCTGGGCTCCATGGCCGGACAAGTCGCCCACGGCCGCCCGCGGCGCGTGCGCATCCGCTACTCCGGCGAGCCGGCCGAACTGGGCACCAGCATCCTGCGCAACGCCGTGCTCGCCGGCCTGCTCAACAATGTGCTCGATGAAAAAGTGAACCTGGTCAACGCCGCACCGGCCGCCGCGGCGCGCGGGTTGGTGGTCGAAGAGCAGACCCGCCGCCGTGAACACGGCTTTCCGGACACGCTCGAGGTGACCATCAACCCCGCGCGGATCGAAGAGGGCAAGCCGCCCGTCGCCGATGGCACGTTGCTCATCGAAGGCACGGTGCTCTATGACACCACGCCGCGCATCCTGAATATCGACGGCATCCAGGTCGAGTGCGACCTCGAAGGCACCATCCTGTTTACCCGCAACCGCGACGTCCCCGGCGTCATCGGCCAGATGGGCCAGGTGCTCGGCAATCAGGGCATCAATATCGCCACGTTCGCCCTCGGTCGTCGCTCCGCCGACCCCGGGGCCGAAGCCCTGGCCCTGGTGCGCCTCGATGGCGATGTTCCCGAATCCATTGTGGACTCGATACGCTCCATCGCTCCGGTGATCGAAGCGCGGCTCGTCCGCCTCACCGCCAAGTAGCCCAGCCACGAGCCTGCCCGGTTTAGGCTGCATGCTTTCGGGCGTTTCTCGTGCTACCCCTTAATCACTCCCATCGGCCGCAAGCGGACGACCCGGCGGGCGAGGCCGGCGTTGTGAACCACGTTCACCACCGCGTCAATGTCCTTGTACGCTTCGGGAATTTCCTCGAGGATGCCGTCGCGGGTGTCCGAGCGCAGCAGGATGCCCTGGTCCTCGAGCTTTTGCGTCTCGACGCGGACGTCGCGGCCCCGCTTGGCGGCGGTGCGGGAAAGCGCGCGGCCGGCGCCGTGACACACGGTGCCAAACGTTTCTTCCATGGCGCGCTGCGTGCCGACCAGGACGTAGCTCGCGGTGCCCATCGAGCCGGGGATCAGCACCGGCTGTCCCGCGGTGCGATAACGCTCCGGCAGCCCCGGCGACCCGGCCGGGAATGATCGCGTAGCGCCTTTGCGATGCACCAGGACTTCGCGCACTGCGCCGTCCACTTTGTGGCGCTCGCGCTTGGCGATGTTGTGGGCCACGTCGTAGACCACGCGCAGCGACGCATCATCGCCCAGCACGCGGCGAAACGCTCCACGCGTCGCATGGGTGATGGCTTGACGGTTGGCCCAGGCGAAATTCGCCGACGCCGCCATGGCGCCGAGGTAGTCCCGCCCCTCGGGCGAATCCGCGGGGACGCAGGCGAGCTGGCGGTCGGGCAGCTCGATGCCGTAGCGGCGCATGGCCTCACCCATGGTCTTGAGCGAATCCGTGCATACCTGGTGGCCCAGGCCGCGCGAGCCGCAGTGGATCAGCACCACCACCTGGTCCTGCTCGAGGCCAAAGCACTCCGCGGTCTCCGGCTCGAAGATTTTCTGCACGTACTGGACTTCGAGGAAATGGTTGCCGCTGCCAAGTGTGCCGATCTGTGTGCGGCCGCGCTGCTTGGCGCGGTCGGAGACTTTGTCCGGCTCGGCGCCGTCCATGGCGCCGCGTTCTTCGCAGTACTCGATGTCCGCGGCCTCGCCGAAGCCGCGCTCGACCACCGCCGCCGCGCCGCGCTCCAGCACGTCGTCCAGCTCCTGCCAACTGCACGGGACGCTGCCCTTTGTCCCCATGCCCGACGGGACATCGCGGAAGAGTTGATTAACGAGCTCGCGCAAGTGGGGCGTCACCTGCCCGCGCTCGAGGTTGCTGGCCAGCAGGCGCACGCCGCAGTTGATGTCGAAGCCCACGCCGCCGGGCGACACCACGCCCTTGGGCGGCTCGGTGGCCGCGACGCCGCCGATGGGAAAGCCGTACCCCTGGTGGATGTCCGGCATGGCCAGCGAGCGGCCGACGATTCCGGGCAGGAACGCAACGTTCATGGCTTGCTCGATGGAGAGATCGCCGAGGATGTGCTCGAGCAAGCCTTCGTCAGCGTAGATCAGGGCGTCGGTGCGCATGCCGGGCTTGAGCGCGCGGGGGACCAGCCAGCGGTAGTCGTCGATCTTTTTGAGTTGGGAGCGGGTGAAATTCATAGCAAGTGTCTGCTTTCGGGTGCTTCTCGTGCTCTCTGGGAACTCTGCGTTAAACGGGGGCGCAACCCCGATGAAGAGTATACGTCTGCAGCGAGTCGAGCGAGAAAGTGGACGCCGCCAGCTTGAGGCCGCCGGAGCCCTTCGGCAGGCTCAGGTCAAGCAAGCTCCCGCACTCCATAAAAGGCGATGCCGCGGCTTCTGTTTCGCCTGCTCCCTTATTACTGTATTCTTTTCGGGCGCATGCATGACCTGGAATACTTCCGCCAGCACCTGGAGCTCTACGAAGCGATGTCCCGCAACCGCGGCGTCACGCTGGACCTCGCGGCTTTCCAGTCGCTCGACCGCGAGCGCCGCGCGCTGATCACCGACGTCGAACGCCGCAAGGCCGCGCGCAACAAGTCCAGCGAGGAGATCGCCAGCCTCAAGAAATCCGGCCAGGACGCCTCCGCGCTGATCGCGGAGATGAAGCAGGTCTCTGATTCCATCCGCGCGGACGACCAGCGCACCGCGGAGTTTGACACGCGGCTGCGCGATTTCCTGCTGGTGGTGCCCAACCTGCCGCACGCCAGCGTCCCGGTGGGCGCGGGCCCGGAGCAAAACGTGGAAGTGCGCAGCTGGGGCCAGCCGCCGCAGTTCACATTCACTCCCCGGCCGCACTGGGAAGTGGGCGAGCGCGCCGGCATCCTCGATCAGGAGCGCGCGGTCAAGATTGCCGGGGCGCGGTTCGCGGTCTATCGCGGCGCGGGGGCGCGGCTGGAGCGCGCGCTGGCCAACTTCATGCTCGATGTGCATACGGGAGAGCACGGCTACACGGAGATTCTCCCGCCGTTCCTGGTGAATACGGCTGCGCTCACCGGCGTGGGGCAGTTGCCGAAGTTTGCCAGCGACATGTTCCACATCGAAGGCACCGACCTGTGGCTCACGCCCACCGCCGAAGTCGAGCTGACCAGCCTGTACCGCGAGGAAACAATCGACGCCGAGCTGCTGCCTATCAAGGTCTGCGCCTGGACGGCGTGCTTCCGTTCCGAGGCCGGGGCGGCCGGGCGCGACACGCGCGGCATCCTGCGCCAGCACCAGTTCCAGAAAGTCGAGTTGTTCAAGTTTACCCGCGCGGAGAAAAGTTACGAGGAGCACGAAGCCCTGGTGCGCGACGCGGAAGTAATTCTCCAGCGGCTCGGGCTGCATTATCGCGTCGTGCTGCTCTCCACCGGCGACATGGGCTTTGCCTCGGCGAAGACTTACGACATCGAAGTGTGGCTGCCGTCCGCCGGCGGCTTCCGCGAAATTTCTTCCTGCTCGAACTGCGAGGCGTTCCAGGCGCGACGCGCGGGCATCCGCACCAAACCCAAAGGCGGCAAGAGCGAGTTCGTGCACACTTTGAACGGTTCGGGCCTGGCGGTGGGACGCACCTGGCTGGCGGTGATTGAAAACTACCAGCAAGCCGATGGCTCGATCTTGATGCCCCCGGCGCTGCAACCTTATATGGGCCTGGAGCGAATCCCCGGGCCAGCGGCCTGAGATTGCCGGCCTGCTCGACTTACTCTGCTAAGATGTCTGTTTATAATTACTTACATGAGCAACGCCCGGTTTCCCGGGTAACTCCTCCCAGTTCTTGAGGAAACGCCCTGCACGCTAATTTTCTGGTTTCAATTGACACTGCTTTTGAGCCATGCCTAAACTCCCGCAGCAGTAGAACTTGCAGGCAGGCTCGTGGAGCACCGTAGGGGAGCACGGCCGCGGATTAGCCGCTGCCTTTCGGAGTCATTAGGAACAAGAGGACTCGGGGGAATCGTGCAAGCGCTCGGTCGCATCATTCGTTTCCTGATCTACAGCGCCCTGGCCATGTGGGTCGCCCGCAAGCTGGTCAGATGGTTTGCAGGGCAGTCGCTCGGCTCGCCGCGCGGAAACACGCCAGAGGTCAGCCGGCGTGCGCTGGCCCGCGATCCCTCGTGCGGAGTATTCGTTTCTCCGGAGATTTCGTATTCGTTGAATTCAGCGGGCCAAGTACTCCATTTCTGTTCACCCGAATGCCGTGAAGCCTGGCAGGCTGCCACGCGGCAGCGGGTGAGCGCCTGATTCCAGGGAGGCGACACCATTATGGCCACGGTTGCAAAGACGGCGCCCCGGCCGATGCCTGTTCCACCGCCGCGCGAGGACCTGAACCCCTACCGCATCGCGCAGATGCAATTCGACATCGCCGCGGAGTACTTGAAGCTCGATAACGGCCTGCGGCAGGTGTTGCGCACGCCCAAGCGCATCCTGGAAGTCTCCATCCCCATCAAGCTGGACAACGGCCAGGTGAAAGTCTTCACCGGATTCCGCGTGCAGCACAACATCGCGCGCGGTCCGGCCAAGGGCGGCATCCGCTACCATCCCAGCGTCACGCTCGATGAGGTGAAGGCGCTGGCGTCGTGGATGGCGTGGAAAACGGCGACGGTCAACATCCCCTTCGGCGGCGGCAAGGGTGGAGTGATCTGCGACCCCAAGCGCATGAGCAAGACGGAGCTCGAGCGGCTGACGCGGCGCTACACCAGCGAGATCCTGCCCATCATCGGGCCCGACCGCGACATCCCCGCGCCCGACGTCTACACCGATTCGCAGACCATGGCCTGGATCATGGACACCTACTCGATGACTGTGGGGCACACCGCGCTGGGCGTGGTCACCGGCAAGCCGATAACTCTGGGTGGCTCGCTGGGCCGGAACGAAGCCACCGCGCGCGGCTGTCTCAACACCGTCGAGGAGGCTTGCCGCATCAAGAAGATGTCGGTGCGCGGATCGAGCGTGGCCATCCAGGGATTTGGCAATGCCGGCTCGATTGCGGCACGGCTGTTCCTCGAAAAGAAAGCGCGGATCATCGCGCTGAGCGATTCGCGGGGCGGCGTCTACAACCCCCGGGGGCTCGACCCGCTGAAGGCCATGCGCTTCAAAGAGCGCACCGGGTCGGTGGTGGGGATGCCGGGCGGGTCGCGCATATCCAATGAGGAGTTGCTGACACTGAAGTGCGATATTTTGGTGCCTGCGGCGCTCGAAAATGCAATCACACTGGAAAATGCCGAGCAGATCCAGGCCAAGATCATCGCCGAAGCCGCCAACGGCCCGACCACGCCGCGCGCCGACGAGGTGCTGGCGCGCAAGGGAATCTTCCTGCTGCCGGACATCCTCGCCAACGCCGGCGGGGTGACGGTGAGTTACTTCGAGTGGGTGCAGAACCTGTGTGAGTCCGCCTGGACCGAGCAGGAAGTAAATCAGAAGCTCGAATCCACGATGAAACGCGCCTTCGCCGAAGTCTACGAAACCTCGCGCAAGTTTCACGTCCACATGCGCACCGCCGCCTACATCCTGGCGGTGGGGCGCGTGGCCGACGCCACGGTGGTCCGCGGATTGTTCCCGTAATTGCTCGCGAGTCACAACTTCACAGCGCTGGTGCGTGAACGATCCTGCTGTTCGCGCACGCAGCAGAATTAGAATTCGTTCCCTTCAAAGATTGCACTTGCGTTGGCGGGAATAAGCCGCGTACATTCCATAATTGCCGGTTTACCGCCGCAAACGGGCGGGGCCGGCCCCGCTGTCTGCGGGGTGCCTTGCGCGGAGGGCACAGCGTTGAATATCGCTTTACATTCGACTCCTCCTATTGTCCTGACCATCGCCGGATTTGATCCCTCCTGCGGCGCGGGCATCGCCGCGGACCTGAAGACGATTGCGGCGCACAATTGCTACGGCGTGGCCGCGGTCACCGCGCTGACTGCGCAGTCCACCCAGGGAGTGAAGAGCACGCAGATTATCGCCGCGCCGGTGCTCCGCGCCCAGATCGAGACGCTGCTGGAAGACGTGCAGGTGGCCGCGGTGAAGATCGGCATGCTGGGCAGCCGCGCCAACGTTGCCGCCGTCGTCGAACTGCTCGATTCCGCCAAACTGCCAAATGTGGTTCTCGATCCGGTGATGCGCTCGACCGTGGGAGATGCGGAACTACTCGACGCCGGAGGAGTGAAGCTGCTGCGCGATGAGCTGATCCGCCGCGTCACGCTGGTCACGCCGAACATCGCCGAAGCGCAACTCCTGCTGGGGATGGAAATCAAAGATGCCGCGGCGATGGAAGAGGCGGCGAAGAAACTGGTGGAGCGCGGGGCGGGCGCGGCGCTGGTAAAAGGCGGGCACCTCGAGAAGCCCGTGGATGTGCTCTTCGACGGCCTGGAGGCGGTGCGCTTCGGCGGGGAGAAGGTGCGCAGCGAGAACACCCACGGCTCCGGCTGCACACTCTCGGCGGCCATCGCCGCGCAACTTGCGCTGGGAAAGCCGCTGAGCGAAGCAGTCCTGCTGGCCAAGGTCTACGTCACGCGGGCGATTGCGCACAGCTACCCGGTGGGCAAGGGCGGCGGGCCGCTCAACCATTTCTTCCGCACGCAGGTCGAGCAGGCCACGCGCGGCGTGCATGCCGAAGAGCTGCACTCCGTCCACCCGCCGGCAGAGCAGTAGTGTTGAATCGCGGAAATACTTGAAATAATCCTGAAGCCGCGACACTCCCTCAATCAAAAACATACACAGAGAACGCAGAGAGCACAGAGAAGAAACCCAACCTGCGCCTGAGTCCCACGACGCAAATTACACCCTGAGATCAGTCGCCGCGGCGCCACACGATGCGCCCGCCGACAATCGTGGCCATCGGCGCTCCGCGGAATTCGCGCCCATCAAACGGCGTATTGCGCGACTTGCTGGCGGAATCCGCCGCGCGGAAAGTCCAGCGGTGCTCGGTGGAAAACAGGGTGAGGTCAGCCGGCTCTCCTTCGCGGATGCCGCTGCGAATGCCCAGCACGCGCGCCGGACCGGCGGTGAAAAGCTCGACCACGCGCATGAGGGGCACCCGGCTGGAATGGTGTAACGCCTCGAGCGACAGCGCCAGCGCGGTCTCAAAGCCGGTGACGCCGAACGGCGCGCGGTCGAATTCCACTTCTTTTGCTGCCTGGGTGTGCGGCGCGTGGTCGGTGGCGATGGCGTCCACGGTACCATCGGCGAGCCCAGCGAGCAGCGCGTCACGGTCCTGGCGGGAACCCAGTGGCGGATTCATCTTGAAGCGCGCGTCATAGTGCACATCTTCATCTGTGAGGGTGAAATGGTGCGGGGTCACCTCGCAGGTGACCGGCAGGCCGCGGCGCTTGGCTTCGCGCACCAGCTCGAGCGACTCGCGCGCGGACATGTGCGCGATGTGCAGCCGGCAGCCGGTCAGCGCGCAGACCTGGATGTCGCGGCCGACGCAGATGGATTCGGTGGCCGCGGGCATGCCGCGCAGGCCCAGACGCACCGAGGACGGCCCTTCGCGCATCACCGCTCCGGCGAACAGCGATGGGTCTTCGCAATGGTCGATCACCGGGAGACCCAGCGAGCCGCAGTACTCCATCACCTGGCGCAGCAGCTTAGCCGATGCGATCGGGCGGCCGTCGTCGGTGACCGCCACGATGCCGGCGTCCTTCATGGCAGAAATCTCCGCGAGGGATTCACCCTCGCTGCCCAGCGACGCCGCGCCGATGGGCCAGACGCGCACGCTGGCGGCGACGGCGGCGCGATCAAGCATGGCGCGGGTGAGCGAAGCGTTGTCGTTCACCGGTTTGGTGTTGGGCATGGGGCAGACGGCGGTGAATCCGCCGCGTGCGGCGGCGCGCGTACCAGTCTCAATGGTCTCGGCCTGTTCGTCACCGGGCTCGCGCAGGTGGCAATGGAGATCGATGAAGCCTGGCGCAACAATCAGGCCCGCGGCGTCAAACACCTCCGCTCCGCTGGCGTCGAGGCCGGCGCCGATGCCCGCGACGCGCCCGCCGTCCACCAGGACATCGAGCTTGGCGTCGGTCTGCGCTGCGGGATCCATCACCCGCCCATTCTTGATCAGCAGCATCTGATGCACCTCAGGAGCTTTCCGCCGCGGCGGCGTGCGCTCCGCCGAGCAAAAGGAACAGCATGGCCATGCGCACCGCCACGCCGTTGGTCACCTGCTCGAGCACGCAGGACTGCGGGCCGTCAGCCACCGCCGGATCGATTTCCAGACCGCGGTTCATCGGCCCGGGATGCAGAAGGATTGTGCCTGGCCGCGCGGCGCGCAATCGCTCCGGCGTGATCTGGTAGAGCCGGATGTATTCGTCAGCAGGAAGATGCGGCTCCTGCAGACGCTCAGTTTGCACGCGCAGGACCATCACCACGTCCGCCCCGCGCATGGCCTCTTCGACATTTGTCGTGCGGCGGACTCCTGGCGCAATCTGGACCATCTCCACCGGCAGCCACATCGCCGGGCCGCAGAGCGTGATGCGGCAGCCGAAACGGCTGAGCAGGTGAATGTTCGAGCGCGCCACACGGCTGTGGCGGATGTCGCCGACAATGGTGACCTGGAGCTGGTCGAGCCGGCCGAGCCGGTCGCGAATGGTGAGCGCGTCGAGCAAGGCCTGGGTGGGATGCTCGTGCAGGCCGTCGCCGGCGTTGATCACCGGGATGTCCAGCCGCTCGGCCAGGAACTGCGGAGCGCCCGAGGCGCTGTGGCGCACGACGATGACGTCGGGCTTCATGGCGTCGAGCGTGCGCGCGGTATCGAGCAGCGATTCCCCCTTTCTGAGGCTGGAAGACTCGGCCTGCAGGTGCATCGTGTCCGCACCGAGGCGTGAGGCCGCGGTGGCGAAGCTGATGCGCGTGCGCGTGGAGGTCTCAAAGAAAGCCAGGGCCACGGTTTTTCCGCGCAGCGTGGCCAGTTTCTTCAGCGGGTGGCGCTGAATTTCCTGGAATGCCTTGGATTGTTCGAGAAGAAAAAGAATTTCATCGCGAGAGAGCGGTTCGATGCCGAGTAGGTGGCGGTGGGAAAACGTCACAGGGTTCCTGGGTCTAGCTCATGGAGTGCGTTCCATCAGCATCACACGCTCCTCGTGGTCCACCTCGCGCAGGCGCACCTCGACGATTTCGTTGTCAGCGGTCTGCACCGTGCGTCCGACGTAAGTCGCCTCGACGGGCAGCTCGCGGTGCCCGCGGTCGATGAGCACGCAGAGCTGGATGCGGCGCGGGCGGCCCAGGTCGAACAACCCGTTCAGAGCAGCGCGGACGGTGCGGCCAGTGTAGAGAACGTCGTCCACCACGATCAAGTCCTTGTCGTCCACTGAAAATGGGATGTCGGTGGACTGCACCACGGGCTGTGCCGCCACCAGCGAGAGGTCGTCACGGTAGAGCGTAATGTCCAGAACGCCGATGGGCGGCGTCACGCCGTTGATAGTGCCGATGGCCTTGGCGATGCGCTGCGCCAGCGGCACGCCGCGGCGGCGGATGCCAATCAACGCCACCTTGCCCGCGCCGCCGGTCTTCTCGACAATTTCATGCGCCAGCCGACCGAGCGTGCGCTCGGTCTCTTCGGCGGTCATGAGCTGCGTTTTTTCTCGCGTGGGCACGCTCGTGCGTCCTACACTCCCCCGGCGGTACACAGATACTAGGGCCGGCTTCGGGGGCTGTCAAGGCTGCTAGCGCGCGCCGGGGTTTCCGTTCACCGCCTTGTATGCCGCATTCCCGCAGGGGCGCGGCCTCTGCTACACTGCGCTGCGCGGAGGAAACTTCGGATGAACGGCGTCCCTTCCTGCAATCCCGGCAGCCGATTTACCAACCAGTTGTCATCTCTGGTTCTGATTCTCGCGCTGATGTTTGGCGCGCTGCATTCGGGCGCGCTGGCGCAGACCGCCCGGAGAGCACCCGCTCAGACCAATCCCCAGCGGCCCGGCGCTCCCCGGCTGATTGTGGTCCTGGTGATCGATCAGTTTCGCGCCGATTATCTCGACCGCTTCCGGGAAAAATTTGGCGCCGGGGGCTTCAGCCGATTGCTTCGCGAGGGCGCGGTATTTCGCGCCTGCTACTTTCCGTACGCCATCACTGAAACCGGACCGGGCCACGCCACGCTGGCGACCGGGACCACGCCGGACCGCCACGGCATTGCCAGCAACGAATGGTACGACCCGGACCCGCGCCGCAAGCGCATGGTGTACGCGCTGGAGGATGAATCCTCGCCGGTGATTGGAGCCGAGGGGCTCAAACCGGTCTCACCGCGCAACTTGATTGGCTCGACATTTTCCGACGAGCTGCGATTGGCTACGCTGGGCCGCTCCCGTGTTTTCGGCGTGGCGCTCAAGGACCGCGCCGCCATCCTCTCCACCGGCCATGGCGCTTCCGGAGCGTACTGGTATGACCTGAAAAGCGGCAGCGGCTTTGTAACCAGCAAGTATTATCGAGAGACGCTCCCGGATTGGGTGCTGGCGTTCAACAAAGCCCATCCGTTGGAACAGACCCCTGCCGAATTCAGCCGCAGCGGAGTGGCCAACCAACTCACCGTCGCGTTCGCCCGCGAGTTGATTGAGAAAGAGAGCCTGGGGCCCAGCGGCGGAACAGATTTTCTCTTCATCGGGTTTTCCGCGAACGATTACGCCGGCCATCGCTACGGGCCGTACAGCCAGGCCATCGAGAAGATCACGCTTGAAACCGACCGCAGCCTCGCCGATCTGCTTGCATACCTCGATTTGCATTTCGGCAAAGGAGGCTACTGGCTGGCGCTCTCTGGCGACCACGGCGTTGCGCCCACGCTGGTGCAGTCGCGCGACCCGCAGATGGCGCGTCTGGAAGCGAAAAATGTGGACACCAAGGCTCTGGAGGCTGCGGTAGAGGCTGCGCTCACCCAACGCTGGGGCCCGGGCCCTTGGCTGGCGAAAGACGCCGGCCTTTTCTTGGACCGCGAGACCCTGAAGAAGAACAGTGTGCGGCTTGAAGATGCCGTACGCGTGGCGGGTGAAGCGGTGAGCACAATTCCCGGCATCCTTGGATATGTGAGCCCTTGGCGGGCAAACGTGCCGGAAGAAACCGCTCAGGCCTATCGTCTGAGCTTATTCCCGGGGCGTGGCCCAGACTTCTATCCCGTTTTGGAGCCCTTCGCCATACCCACCCTACCCGATGAAGTGAAAGGCGGCACCACGCATGGAACGCCGTATACCTATGACACTCAGGTTCCGCTGATCCTTTTCGGACCGCCATTTGTTGCCGGCGACTATTACGACCGAGTAATGCCCACCGACCTGGCCACGACTCTAGCGGCTGCGCTGGCCATACACCCGCCGTCGCTGGCAAACGGGCGGGTGCTGCGCTGGGCCATGCGCCGCGCGCCGTCGTCAGTCGTCTCCGAACGAGCGCAACCGAGATGAACCTGCGACGGACATGAAGCCGGACCTGAGCGTCGAGATCGGCAGCCTCAAACTGGCCAATCCCATCCTGGCGTCCAGCGGCACTTTCGGTTACGGGATCGAGTTCGCCCACCTAGTAGATCTCAATCGGATTGGCGGCTTCGTGGTGAAGGGGCTATCCCTCGAGCCCCTCAATGGCGCCCCCGCGCCCCGACTTTGCGAGACCCCCTCGGGGATGCTGAACTCTGTCGGGCTTCAGAACGTCGGCGTGCGCGCGTTCGTGGCCGAAAAACTGCCAAGAATTCGGGAATATCGGTGTGCGGCGATTGCCAACGTGTTCGGGACGACAATCGAGGAGTATGTGGAAGTCATCCGAGTCCTGGAAGACTCCGAAGGGCTGGCGGGGTACGAGCTGAACATCTCCTGCCCCAATGTAAAGAAGGGGGGGATGCAGTTTGGAAGCGATCCGGGGATGACGGCAGAGGTGGTCGGTGCCGCCCGCAAAGCCGCCCGCCGACCGCTGTGGGTCAAACTCTCCCCCCTGGTGACCGACATCGGGTCCATCGCCAGCAGCGCTGCGGACTCCGGCGCCGACGCGCTGACCATCGCCAACACTTACCCCGGGATGAGTGTCGACTACAAGACTCGTGCTTCCCGGATCGGATCGCCGAGCGGGGGGGTCTCAGGTCCGGCTATCAAACCCATCACCCTTCGGCTGGTCTACGAGGCATCGAAGGCGGTAAATATACCGATTCTCGGTCTCGGCGGCATCGAAAAACCCGACGATGTCCTCGAATACTTGATGGTCGGGGCATCAGCAGTCCAAGTGGGAACAGCGAGTTTTGTGGACCCTCGAGCGGTCGAGCGGATCGTGGAGGGTCTGGAAAAGCTCTGTATTGAGCTAAATATATCTAATATCAACACGATACGGGGCTCCTTCCAGTAATTTTTCGCTTGCTTTTCGATGTGTTTAAAAGGTACAATATGTTCATTCTATGCGAGTTAACAATCATGGGCCTCGGGCCCGTTTTTTTTATGCATGGGCAGCAGTTCGTTGGATTTTGCTCATGTTTGTGGTCGCCCCAGTCGTTCAGGCGCCCGCTTTAGCTCGGGTAGTCGAGCCAACCAAGCCGATAAAGGTCTGGCAGGCTGTCGCGAGTTGGTATGGGGGCAAGTTTCAGGGTCGGAAGACGGCCTACGGAGAAACGTACAACATGTACGCCCTGACCGCGGCGCATCCGACTCTGCCGATGGGGTCGTTGCTACGTGTGGTCAACCCCAAGAATGGCCGCAGCAGGGTGGTTAGGGTGAACGACCGGGGGCCTTACTTCCCCGGACGGGAGATCGACCTCTCCTACCAGGCGGCTGAGGAGTTGGGCATTGCCGAAATAGGGGTCGCCCAGGTTCGAATTGAGCTGCTAGAGGTGCCAAAGCGCCGTTGCCCTCCGAAGCACGCCGCCGACTGATTGTAGCCTTGGACTTTGACCATCTGGCTCCCGCCTTGGAGATGGCCAGCCGGCTGGCCGGATCCGTCGGTATGTTTAAGATTGGCAAGCAGTTATTCACGGCCGAAGGCCCGGAAGCGGTACGCAAGCTGTCTAGATTCGACCTCGGCATCTTCCTCGACCTGAAGTTCCACGACATCCCTAATACCGTGGCTGGAGCCGTCTCGGCCGCCTGCTCCTTGCCTGGCGTCCAGCTTTTGACCGTCCACGCTCTTGGTGGCCGGGCTATGATGCGCGCCGCCTCCAGGGCAGCAGCTTCGGCTCAAACCGCTCCCCACGCTCAGCCCAAAGTCCTCGGTGTCACTCTCCTGACCAGCCTGGATGCTGCCGCTATGCGGGAAATCGGGCTGACGGGGACGCCGGTGACCCGTGCTGTGCATCTCGCTCGCCTGGCTCGCCGGGGGAAGCTCGATGGAGTGGTCGCCTCGCCAAGAGAAATCCGTCACATCCGCGTGGCCTGCGGGAAGAGTTTCCTGATCGTGGTTCCCGGAATTCGTCCGGCGGGGAGCGCCGGCGACGATCAGCAGAGAACCTCCGCGCCTGCGGAAGCCATCCGCGCCGGAGCGGATTACCTTGTCGTGGGGCGCCCCATTACTCAGGCGAAAGACCCAGTCGCGGCAGCCAATGCCATCGTCCGGGAGATGGAGCGCGCAGCTTCGAAGAAAGCGTGACCCGGACCGCTTTCTGCGATGGCGCGACGGCTCGTTCGCGGGGTATCTTGAATCCTCAACTGGCGCCCCCCTCGGGCGCCTCCAAATATGAACGCAGAAGCCCCACGAAACGTTATTGTCGGCACCGCGGGCCACATTGACCACGGCAAGTCCGCGCTGGTGGAGGCGCTGACCGGCACGCATCCCGACCGCCTCGAAGAAGAAAAACGCCGCGGCATCACCATCGATCTTGGGTTCGCATTTCTGGAGCTGGACGGAATTCGCCTGGGGTTTGTGGATGTGCCCGGCCACGAACGCTTTGTGCGCAACATGCTGGCCGGCGTGGGCGGGTTTGATTTGGTGGTCCTGGTGATAGCGGCGGACGAGTCGGTGATGCCGCAAACCCGCGAACACTTCGACATCTGCCGCATGTTGGGCATCCCGCGAGGACTGGTGGCGCTGACCAAGAGCGATCTGGTCGAGGCCGATGTGCTCGGCCTGGTGCGCCTGGAAATCGAGGACCTAGTCCGCGGCTCGTTCCTCGAGAACGCCCCGATCGTGCCGGTCAGCGCGAGGACGGGCGCGGGTCTTGATGCGTTGAAGAGTGAACTGCGCAAAGTGGCCCTGGGCGTACCGGCCCGGGATCCTGCGTGCCACTTCCGACTGCCCATTGACCGCGCCTTCGCCATCAAGGGATTTGGGACCGTGGTCACCGGCACGTTGATATCTGGATCGCTGCGCCTGGAAGACGAAGCCGAGTTGCTCCCGGAGGGACAGCGCGTCCGCGTGCGCGGATTGCAGTCCGGGGGAAAGCACCTGGAACAAGCGACGGCGGGGATGCGCACAGCCGTCAACCTCGCCGGGATCGAACACGCTGACGTCCAGCGCGGTATGGTGCTGGCTCCGCCGGGAGTCTTTGAGCCGGCACGGCGGTTGGATGCCCGCGTTACGCTGCTGGCATCGGCTCGCCCGATAGTCCGCCGAACGAGGGTGCACTTTCACCAGGGCACTTCAGAGACTCTGGCGGAGTTGGTGCTTCTGGACCGCGCTGAGCTCGCTCCGGGCGACTCTGCGCTGGCCCAGTTACGCCTGCGCGAACCGGCCGCAGTCCTGCCCGGGGACCGCTTCATCCTGCGGCAATTTTCTCCCGTGGTCACGATTGGCGGGGGAGTGGTGCTGCACAATGCAGCATCGCGACACCGCCTGCGCGACGCGGCTGTTCTTGCCAGGCTCGCAGCCATCGAGCACGGCACCCGCGAGCAGGTGCTGGCCGCCTTGTTGCAGGCCGACCCGCGGGGCCTGGGTCTGCGCCGTGTGCTGGCGCGAACCGGCTGGCTGGAATCCGAGGCCCGGGCCGTGGCACAAGCCCTCGAACGCGAAGGAAAGGCCTTTGTGGTGAAGGATGCCGGCGAAGGCTCGTTATTGTTCGTCGCCGCGGAGCATCGCACCGCGCTCGAGCAGCGCCTCCGCAAGGAGATCGAGAGCTTCCATCAGAAGAATCCGCTGGCCGAAGGGATATCCAAGGAAGAGCTGCGCACCCGGCTGAGCCGCCTGGCCGGACCCGCGCTCTTCCGCGCCGCACTTGACGGTTTGGCAGCGGCGGGCGAGCTGCGCATGGCCGGTGACCTGGTGAAGCGCGCTGGGCGCGAGATCGCTCTGTCAACGGACGAGGCCCTGGCAAAGGAGCAGATCGAGCAAGCGTTTGCCAAGGCCGGGCTGGCCGTGCCCGCGCTCAAAGATGTGCTGGCGCGACTGCCGGTCGAACCGAAGCGCGCGCAGAAACTCCTCCAGCTTCTGCTGCGCGAACAGATTTTGGAGAAAATCTCCGAGGACCTGATCTTCCATCGCGCGGCGCTGGCCGAGCTGCGGGGGATGCTGGCGAAATACAAGAAGGAGCGCGGCGAGCGCCTGGCCATTGCCGCCTTCAAGGAGCTGACCGGGATCACCCGCAAGTACGCTATCCCGCTGCTCGAATACCTGGACCGCACGCGCGTCACGCGCCGCGCCGGAGACGAGCGCATGATCCTGTAGCTCCGTGGAGCGGCGCCAAGTGCACGCCGAGGCGCTTGCTTCCGGGCCCCCCGGCGACTGTACAATGCGCCACGCGGAAATTTCTCCCGGCGGATACCCGGCCCGCCTGCTGCTGGAGGTTGCGATGAAGCCGATCGTGGTTGCATGGGCTCTGTTCATCTGTGCGGCACCAGCCACTGCTCAGCATGGCCACGCCGGCAAGAATGCCCAACCTGCGCGGCTGCTGGAAGGCATGGGCCATCATCACCACCCCATAGTGACGTCGAGTCCGGAGGCCCAGAAGTTTTTCGACCAGGGGATGAACTTTGTCTGGGGATTCAACCATGATGAGGCGGCCCGTTCGTTCCAGCGCGCAGCGGAGCTGGACCCCAAGGCGGCCATGCCGCACTGGGGCATCGCCCTGGCCCTGGGACCCAACATCAACCTCGATGTGGACCCCGAGCGCGAGAAGACTGCGCGGGAAGAGACCGACAAGGCGCTGGCCCTTTCCACCGCAGGGCCGGAGAACGAGCGCCACTACATCCTCGCGCTCGACAAGCGCTATTCGACAGCTCCCCAGGCGGATCTGAAACAACTGGCGCGAGACTACTCAACAGCCATGGGCGAGCTTTCACGCCGCTATCCGGACGACCTCGATGCCGCCACCCTTTACGCTGAGAGCCTGATGGATTTGCATCCCTGGCTGTTGTGGAGCGCGGACGGGACGCCAAACGAGGGCACGCTGGAGATCGTCTCCGTGCTCGAATCGGTGCTGCGGCGCGACCCAAACCACCTGGGCGCGAACCATTATTACATCCACGCCGTGGAGGCCTCGCCGCATGCGGAGCGCGCGCTGGCCAGTGCGCAGCGCCTGGAAACTCTTGCGCCGGGCGCCGGCCACCTGGTGCACATGCCCGCGCACATCTACATCCGCGTGGGAGACTACCGCGGGGCAGTGCTGCGAAACGCATTGGCCGCCGAGGCCGACCGCGCCTATATCTCCGCCACAGGCGCCACCGGCATTTATCCGTTGATGTACTACACCCACAATCTTCACTTCCTCGCTGCGGCCGCTTGCTTTGCTGGGCGCCGCGGCGAGGCTCGCAAGGCCGCCGCAGGGGTGATGGAGAACGTCGGTCCGGCGCTGAAGCAGATGCCCATGTTGGAATGGTTCTCGCTGATGCCCACGTTTGTCGAGCTGCGCTTCGGACAGTGGAAGGAAGTGCTCGGGGTTCCACGGCCGGACCCTGAGCTGCTCCTGCAAAACGCGATGTGGCACTTCGCTCGCGGCCTGGCCGTGGTCGCCACCGGCGACCTGAAGGGTGCAGACGGAGAGCGCGCGGCGTTCCACGACTCAGCCCGGGCAGTGCCTTCTGCGATGACCGTCGGCGGGGCGTCACCAGAGGCGGCGCGTAACGTCCTCAATCTTGCCGGGCACATGCTGGATGCGCGCATCAGCGAAGCGCGCGGCGACCGCAAATCGGCCATTGTGTCCTGGACCAAGGCAGTGGAAATCCAGGACCGTCTGGCCTACGACGAGCCGCCCATCTGGTTCTACCCGGTGCGTGAATCGCTGGGCGCGGCGCTGCTCCGCGATGGCCAGACTGCGGAGGCGGAGCGTGTGTTTCGCGCCGATCTGGAAAAGAACCCGCGCAACGGCCGTTCGCTCTTCGGCCTGTGGCAGAGCCTGCTGGCCCAGAAAAAGACGGCTGACGCTTCCTGGGTGCAGCGTGGATTTGAAGAAGCCTGGGAGGGCGCCGACGTCCCTCTGGCCCTCGACGAACTCTAAACCGACGCCAATTTGGAACTTCTGCGCCGCCGCGCAAGGTCTCACAATCACCACGGAGGTTCCATGACCGAGCTGTCCTTCGATGTGGCCCGCGCGCGGCGCGATACACCTGCCTGCGAGCGCGTCATTCACTTCAACAACGCCGGCGCTTCTCTGATTCCGCAGGCAATCCTCGACGCAGTGATCAATTACCAGCGCCTCGA